>JAFAUR010000947.1 GCA_019243205.1 Acidobacteriaceae bacterium
CCGGCGCTGGCCGAAACCAATGCCATCACGACTTCGACGACGAACATAATGACGAACAATGATGGCGCGCGTGGTTCAGCGACTCAGTTCAGATTAGCCCTAATGAGACCGGGCAGAAGCTGAAGCCATTCATCGCTTCTGCCCGAAAATCGATCGCAGCAGCTTCACCAACTCTGCAAAGCCCACGTAGATATTCAGCAGCCCCAACCCGCTCAGGGCGCCGCGAAAATAGCGGCTCATCCAGATATTCGAGAGAATCTGCGAATGCATTGGCACCCAACTCAGATCCCAGTTGTCGAGCCAGGGAAAGATTAGCAGAAATGCCCCGAGTTCAAACGTGAAAATCACGAGACAAAAACCTAGGACGTATCTGTGCCACTTCAGGAACCGGGTGGGCTTCACCGTGGGCGGCACTGGCGCGGGAGATTGCGTTTGCGTACTCATTCCGCACTCTCCGCGGCCGCAAACATCTCCAGCTGATCGGCGCGTACCTTTTGCGCTCCAAGATATCCGGTCCAGTGGACCTGAGGGCTCGCCTGCCGCACCGGCTCGAAGCTGAAACGATGCAACAAAGTGGGCCCATGCTTCCTCAGCGCTCGCTTGTGATCAGGCGTCGAATACCCCTTATTTGAAAGCAGATTGTATTGGGGGAAAACTCGGTCCCACTCGACTAAGCAGGCATCGCGATGAACCTTGGCGATGATTGACGCGGCAGCAATCGCGCGGCAGCGGGCATCGCCGTCAATGATTGGCTCCTGCTCCGCGACGTAATCAATTCGCAAGGCATCGATGAGAAGATAATCCGGCCGAATCGGCAGCGCCTCTACGGCGCGCCGCATCGCGAGCCGGGAGGCCTGATAGATATTGATCTGATCAATCTCGAAAACGTCGGCTCCGCCCACCGCCCAACAAATGGAACGCGATTTGATGTGTCGCGCGATGCGCTCGCGCTCATCCGCATCGATGATCTTGCTGTCGCAAAGCCCACGAATCGGTTTTAGCGGATCCAGGATCACCGCCGCGGCGAAAACAGGGCCGAAGAGACAGCCGCGCCCGACCTCATCGACTCCCGCCACCTGCTGGAAACCGCGCTCCCGCGCAAGTCGCTCGAAGGTACTCACGCATCGAATGGACCTCTCTCCGGCGCCGCGATCCCTAGCCTCGCGTCGTGAATTTTTCCCCTGACGTCCGGAGTCCGGAGGCACGACAGCGGCTTCCGGACGGCTATTCGCGCTCGCGAAGACGGGCGGCTTTGCCCTTCAGACCACGAAGGTAGTACAGCTTCGCACGTCGAACTCGCCCCGTCCGAACCAAATCAATGTGGTCGATCACCGGCGCGTGCACCGGAAAGATACGCTCGACGCCATGTCCGAAGCTGATCTTACGGACAGTGATCGTCTCGCCCATGCCGGTGTTCTTCCTGGCGATCACCGTACCCTCAAATACTTGCAGACGCTCCTTGTCGCCTTCCTTGATGCGGACGTGCACGCGGATCGTATCGCCCGGGCGGAACTCCGGATGTGCCGTCGTGCGAGCATGCTTGCTTATGAACTTACTGACAAGTGCGTTTTGCATGATGTTCTAACTCTGCCTTCTATCGAGACTCGCTGCCAGATCCGGCCTCAGCCTCTCCGTTTTCTCGCGCGCTGCGGCCCTACGCCAGCGCTTGATCTCCTCATGGTTCCCACCCAACAGCACATCGGGCACTTTCCAGCCGCGGAATTCCGCCGGCCGTGTGTACTGCGGGCAATCCAACAAACCGCCAATTTCCTCGCTGAAACTTTCGTTCCTGGTCGAGGCCTCATTTCCCAAAACCCCCGGCAGCAAACGCGCCACAGCATCGACAATCGCTGCAGCGGCCAGTTCCCCTCCACTCAAGACGAAGTCGCCGATTGAAAGTTCGTGATCCGCCAAGTGGTTCGCCACCCTTTCGTCGACGCCTTCATATCGTCCGCAGATGATTAATAAATCATCCAGCTGCGAAAACTCTCGCGCCCGTGCCTGACTGAAGCGCTCGCCCTGAGCCGAAGCCAAAATCACCCTTTGCCGTTCGGTTCGGCCGGGCAAAATCGATTCTACTGCCTCAAACAGCGGCTCCGGTTTGAGCAGCATCCCTTCACCGCCCCCAAACGGACGGTCATCTACCGTTCGGTGCCGATCGTATGTCCAGTTTCTCAAATCGTGGACATCAATTCTTAACCGGCCGCTTTCTTTGGCCTTTCGAACCACTCCGCAGTCGAACGGACCATTGAAAAATTCCGGAAAGATGGTCACAACGTGAAATCGCATACCCTCGTCTCCGGCGTCTAAAGATCAAGCAGGCCTTCAGGGACGTCCACATTCACCGTCTGCTCTTCTCGGTTCACCTCACAAAAATCCCGCGAGAACGGGATCAACACCGTGCGGTGATCATCCATCTCAACTTCCATCAGGGCCGGACCGCCATACTCCTGCCATCCGATCACCACGCCCAACGATTGCCCAGTCTTTGTGGTAATCCGGTAGCCGATGAGGTCTGACCGAAAGAACTCGCCTGGGGGAAGCGTTGCCCGCTCCCCTTTAGGCACCCATAAGTCGGCGCCTTTGAATCTTTCTGCCGCGTCGATTGAATCGACTCCGGCGAACTTGAAAACCCAGTCGCCACGATAAGGCCAAACGGCTTCAAGATTGACGGCTACATCGATGCCGTTCGGAAGCCGAACGTGTGCCGCCTTCAAGGTCTCTAGCCGACCCGGAACATCCGTCTGCGATCGTCCCAGAAGTTCGCCGCGATTTCCTCGCGGACGCATGAGTTCCGCAATCACCACGCGCTCACGTTCCACGGCTGGACGCGAGACTACTCGAGAATCTCGAGCGAGAAGCGACGGTTCAGCTTTGTTCCAACCGCACCCAGGAGAGTCCGGATGGAACGCGCTGTGCGGCCCTGCTTTCCAATCACCTTACCCAAATCGCCTTCGGCTACGCGCAGTTCGAATACGGTTGCGTGCTCACCCGCAATCTCATTGACCACTACGTCGGCCGGCGTGTCCACCAGCGCCTTGGCGATTTCTTCCACCAGCGTCTTAACGCCGTTGCTGTCGTTCATCTTTTAATTTCTCAGGGCCGCCGGTTGCGAGGTCAGACCCGATCACTCATCCGCCGCGTCCGCCCGACGGTCAGGCCTGCGCGGCAGGTGCAATAGCCGGATTATTCTTCAGAAGTCGAGTTACCGTGTCAGAAGGTTGAGCGCCATTCTTGATCCAATACTCAATTCGCTCGCGGTTCAGTTCTACCTGTGCAGGTTTCGCCACCGGATTATAGTGCCCTACGACTTCTACCGATCGGCTGTTTCGCGCACGTTCTTTGTCTATTACCACCACACGATACGTGGGCTTTTTCTTGGCGCCAAACCGGGCCAGACGGATTGCTAACATCGTAAACCTTTTTCTTTCTTCTATTTTGCAAAACTTCCTGAACGCACCTTAGAAAATGGGCGCTCAAAATCCCGGAAGGCCCGGAAGTTTCATCTTGCTGAACTTTTTACCCAGCATGCCGGCCTGGCCGATGAAACTCTTCATCATTTTACGCGTTTGGGCGTATTGTTTCAGGAGATTGTTGACATCCTGCACACTGGTTCCGCTACCCTTGGCGATTCGCCGCCGTCGCGAACCGTTGATCAGCATATGGTTGCGCCGCTCGTGCGGGGTCATCGAATCGATGATCGCCACCACCCGGTTGACCTCGCTCTCATCAATCTTGGCGTTCTTAAGATCCTTTAACGGACCAATTTGGGGCATCAACTCCATGAGGCCGCCAAGCGATCCCAATTTTCGAATCTGCTTGATTTGATCCCGGAAGTCCTCGAGCGTAAAGTCGTCGCTCAGCAACTTCTCCTGCATCTTCTCGGCGGTCTTGCTGTCGATCTCGGCTTGCACCTTGTCGAGAAGAGAGAGCACGTCACCCATGCCGAGAATGCGTGAAGCAACTCGGTCCGGATGGAATGCTTCGAGAGCGTCCGTCTTCTCTCCTACGCCGACGTACTTTAACGGCTGCCCGGTGATCGTCCGAATCGAAAGAGCGGCGCCGCCCCTGGCATCGCCATCCATCTTGGTGAGAATCACCCCGGTGATGCCGAGCCGTTTGTGAAATTCTTCTGCTGAGCGGACCGCGTCCTGACCAGTCATTGCATCTGCAACGAACAGGATCTCGGTCGGATTCAAAGCCTCTTTCAGCTCATGCAACTCGGTCATCAACTGTTCATCGATGTGCTGCCGGCCTGCGGTGTCGACCAGCAGGATGTCGCGTCCGCCCTGCACCGCTTCCCGGCGCGCAGAACGCGCCAGATCCAGCGGCTTGCTCTCTTCCGCGGTTCCTTCGTAAATCGGCGTGTTGACGTTCTTTGCAAGAATGCTCAGTTGATGACGGGCGGCCGGTCGATACACGTCAACTGAGACGAGTTGAGGCCTATGATCCTCCTTCGAGAGCACTCGGGCGAGTTTGGCACTGCTCGTCGTCTTTCCTGAACCTTGCAGGCCGACAATCAGGATCACCGTCGGAGGCTCATTCGCAAACCGTAAGCGGCTTTGATGGCCGCCGAGCATCTTCGTGAGCTCATCACGAACGATCTTCACCACCTGCTGCCCCGGTGAAAGCGCAGTGAGCACTTCCTCGCCCATCGCTTTCTCCTTCACCTGTTCGATGAACTGTTTTACGACTTTGAAGTGCACGTCGGCCTCAAGCAACGCGACGCGGATCTCACGTAGTGCCTCTTCCATGTTGGCCGTCGTGAGTTTTCCTTCGCCACGCAGGTTCTTGAAGACACGCTGCAGCTTGTCGGAGAGATTGTCAAACATGACTGTGGTCTAGAAAGTGAGCCGGAGAGGTGTGTTTCGCGCCCGGAGTCGGCGGAGAGAACCGACTAACTACAGCTTGAGTATAGCGAAAACAGAGGCGAATCCGCCATTTTCGAGCTTCTGGGCCGGATTGGGTCCCGTTTCGGGAATTCTCTCTTTGTGAAACGGCTTCGAGGCTCGGTCACAAAAACCTCCGAAGTTTTTTCTCTATTATTTTCAGAAACTTAGAACCATTTTCGGCGGCCGGAACAGGGTGTGCGCTGGGTACCGTGAACGCGAAAGGAATTCAACACACACTATGCCTCGTCCAATCACCGGTTTCCCCTGCCTCGACGCTATCCTCGCCATCTTCGGTTTTTTCAGTTTCTAATCCCGCCTAGGATTTCGCGCCTAAGCGGGCAAGACCTCTTTCGGGGTGGTACGATCGGAGAGCAAACGTCGCTACACGATTGCCAGTGCTACCCCTGAAGAGGGTATGGATCGCGCTTGTTCTGTGCGTTCCAATCGCCCTCGTGATATGGGCCGTAAGCCGGTCCGTGCTAAGTCGAACGAGTCTGAAGCGAGGCGTCCAAACGGCAGGCACTCGCGTCGTTTCCGACCAGCTGGACAGAGCGCGCACCCAGTTCCATGCGGGCGAGTTTGGCCCTGCTCTAACCACGCTCCAACATGCATTATCGCAAGCCCACGCCTCTGGCGATGGTGACGGCGAAGCCAAAGCGTTGATAGGCATCGCGGCGTGCCAACTGAATCTCTTTGATTATCGCGATGCGCTGAAGAACTCAGACATCGCCAGAAAGGTCGCTGAACAGACGGGCGATCGCGCGACGGCCGGTGCTGCCTGGATCAATCGCTCCAGCATCTTCTATCAGCTGGGGGATTTCGATTCCGTTCGGGATGCGGCAATTCATGCGGTCTCAGCGCTCGGCAGTGCTGAGCGCCCAGAGCTTCTCGCCCGAGCGCTGCTCCTGGAGGGCCGCCTTTACTGGAACACGAAAGATCAGGATGATAGGGCGGACAAGATATATAAGACCGCGGTGGCCGTCGCTCGCCGAGTTGAATCCTCTCCTCCCCTGGAAGCAGCGGTTTGGGACGAATACGGGACGGCTCTCCTTCTCGGCGGTCGACCTGAGGCTGCTCGCGACAAATTACTTCGTGCCCGCGACATTGAGGAAGCTTCTCATGACAACGATGGGTTGGCATTCACGTACGAGCATCTCGCCGAACTGGAGCTAAGTCGGGCCACTCCGAACTTCCGGGCTGCGAAAGACTTTTCCGATAAAGCCTTCGCGACGAATAGCTATAGCTTTCGTGCGAGCCCCCAGTACTACCCTTTGCATATCCGGGCGGAGATCCTGGCCGGTTTAGGGAACAGTGCTGCAGCTTTGACTGAATTCAGGAAGGCCGTCGACGCGGCAAATAGCTGGCGTCAGAATGCCCTGCCCGGAGACTCGACGAACACTCGAACTGTGGCCCAACTGCAGCAAGTCTACGGTGATTATGCTGAGCTCGCCGCCACCACCGCCCTGGAACACCGCGATGACGAGCTTGCGCGGGATGCGCTGGAAACGCTGGCCGAGAACCGCGCCGCCAGCCTTCGTGAGCAGCTCGCGCGTTCGTTTGCCAGTAACCTCCGACTGCCACCGAAGTACTTCAGCCTGCTGTCCGAGATTCAGCACCTTCAAGCCAGCGTCACCTTGGGCAAGAACCGGAACGAGGATGAAGCTCGTCTGGAAGAAACCCGCCTCAAACTGAGCGACCTCGAGAACGACTTGGGGTTGTCCGTAGAGAGTCCTCTCACTTCAGCCGAGAGGAAAAGTAGCCGGAATTCACTTAGAAGTGTTCAGTCCAGGCTAGGAGGGCAGGAGTTGCTGCTCAGTTTCTACCTGGGTAAACAAACATCGTTTGTCTGGGCCGTTACCAAGGACCACATTTTCTTGTACCAGTTACCTGCAGGACCGTCGATCGCC
>JAFAUR010000982.1 GCA_019243205.1 Acidobacteriaceae bacterium
CTTTTCTTCGCATTGCAGTGATCAATAAAGAAACCGCAGTATAGCAACCAGACTTATGCGGATTTGGGCAGCCGAACATTGACTATTTCTGCGCGCCAAGAACTTTTCAACGGTTATGGGTGGGTGTGCGAGTGTACTGCGAGCCCAGACTGCGCACGAGTCTTGCCCAAGTTTATTGATTCACTATCAATGTCCCAGAAGAGCCTGGATGTGCGCGCAGGCAGCGGTGGCCAACCCGTACAGACTGTATCCGCCTTCGAGTACGGAAACAAGTCTCCCATTTGAATATCGATCGGCAAGATCAGTCATCATGTGCGTGAGTTCGAGAAAGTCGTCATCGCCGAGAGTGAACTGGCCTAGCGGATCACCCAGCCGGGAATCGAATCCGGCAGAGATGAGGACCAGGTCCGGGTGGAAATCGGCGGCAGCGGGCAAGAGAATGTTCCTGAATGCGCCAACGATCTCCGATGGGCCGGAGCCGGCCGGAAAGGGGCAGTTGATCGTCTTTCCCGCGCCTTTTCCTTCGCCGCGCTCGGAAGCGGGACCAGTCCCCGGATACCAGGGCGATTGATGAGTGCTGAAAAAGAGGACCGAACCATCGCTGTAGAAAATGTCCTGCGTTCCGTTGCCGTGGTGCACATCCCAATCGACGATTAGAATCCGGCCCAGACCGTGTTTCTTCTGTGCATAACGGGCGGCGAGTGCCACGGTGTTGTACAAGCAGAAACCCATGCCGCGAGTGGCGCTTGCGTGATGTCCGGGCGGGCGTACGGCGCAGAATGCATTCCTCACCGAGCCGGTCAGAACTGCATCAACCGCGGCTAGTGCACAACCCGACGCGATTTTTGCGATCGCGTCAGAGTGCAGGCTAATGGCCGTATCTCCCGTGCTGAGCTGGGTGCGATTTTGGGCGACTTCGCGTTCAACTAAGGCGAGGTACTGCGGGGTGTGAACAAGGAGAAGATCCTCTTCGCTGGCTTCCCGGACCTCAATTTTTTTCAGATCCGAGAGAAGTCCCGCTTTTTCCAACCCGGCGAGGAGCGCCGTGTAGCGGGCGGGACTTTCGGGATGGCCCGGTCCAGGATCATGTTCTTTAACACGGCTGTCGGTGGCAATGCCCGTTCGAGACATGGGCAGAACTGATCTTACGCGCCGGCGACTTTGATGCTGACCAACTGCTCTTCAGGTACGGGTTCGACCACGCGCGTTTGCTCGCCGCGGAAGAAGTCGAAATACGAGATCTGGTGGACGCACGATATCGTGCAAAACGGCGCGCAGGACTTTTGAGTGATGTACTCGCGGCGGATGTCTTCGACTGAATACTGCTCCAGCGGTTTGGCAGGAAAACCGCGCTGCTGTGAGCAGTAGTGGACTAGCCCGTCCTCGCAGATGTAGAGATACCTGGAACCCGCCCGGCACCGCCAGTCGCTGGGCCGGCCATGTGCGATGTTCTCCTGGAATCCGTTGAAGCGCGAGAAATGCCTCTTTTCGAACTTCTTCATCTCGAGGAAGACTTCGCGTTCGCGCTCAGCGAGGGGACGAAGCTGGCCGTCGCCGTCGTGAATGATTCCGACTGTCGAGGTGAACCCGAGCTCCATCGCGCGGCGGCCGACGGTGAGCGCGTCTTCAGGATTGTGGATGCCACCTCCGAGTACGGAGTTGATATTGACGTGGAAGTGCGCGTTCTCAGCCAGAAGCTGCAGCTTCCTGTCCAGAACCTTCAGGCTTTTCTTCGATACGTCATCCGGCTTGATGTTATCGATGCTGATCTGCAAGTAGTCGAGCCCGGCGTCATTCAAATGCTGGATCCGTTCGGCTGTGAGCAGGTACCCGTTGGTGATCAACCCCGCCATAGCCCGGTTGGCCCGGATGGAGCGGATGACTTCATCCAACTCGGGATGAAGCAGCGGTTCACCACCACTTAAAGTGATGACGCCCGTGCCTAACCTGCCGAGCAGATGGAGCCGATGCCGCATAGTGTCAAGCGGAACAGGCTTTGAGTAGTTGTCGTACTCATTACAGTACGCGCACGACAGATTGCAGCGGCGGATCGGAATGATATGAGCCATGATGGGGTGCTCAATGTCGAGCGCCCCTTTGAGAACGAGCTTCGCTTCACGCAGCCGCCGGCTCCGGGCACGAGACCTTTTCAGGCGGTGCTGATTCAAATCCGTCATTATCGATCGAGACTTCCCTTATTTAAGCACAATCAACAAGTTAGCTGGCCTATTTCCCATCTAAATGTGCTAATAAGAAGGCGAACGTTCAAGCAGCCAAGCTGAGCGGGGAACCCCTTGAAAGAGACCCCGCTCTTTAAATTGTAACCGTGAGGGTCCAACGGTACCGTTTTGCGACCTCCCGGACACTCTAGCGAGCAGTGACTTTTTGTTTCAGTGTTTGCAGGATTCCGGCATGTTGCTCGTTCTGGGCGTGAGCGGCTTTCGGTCCTGGTGCCAGTTTCGGTTCACTGCCAAGCGGATGGTTCTGGGCGATTGAGTAAATGCCCTTGCCGTCCAGCGATTTGCCCTCGGTAAACCGGCCATTCAGGTTGATACTGCCATCGGCGTTGGAATTAAAGAAAACGTAACTGTAGTCCGTCTTCTCCTGGCTTTGGGGGAAGCTGTTCGGTACCGGCAACTGCTCCGTGAGCCCTCCTAGTTCCTCGATGACAGCCAGCCATTGCTGTTGATGCATCGTATCGCGGGCGATCAGGAAGGAGAGCATGTCTTTCATCCCGGGATCATCCGTCATCTCGTACAGGCGACAGGCCAGTGTTCGTCCGCTGGCTTCGGCTGTCGCATTAGCGAGCATGTCTCCTGCGATATTGCCGGTTGCATATACGTGAGAGCAATCGAAGGGGACGCCGTCACTGTTTACGGGTAAAGCAGCGAGTCCGGCGGAAAGGAAATGACGCGGATTCATTCCACCCAGAACGGCGTTCACCGCACCGTCTTTGGCTGCCGCTTCCCGCAGGCTCACAGGCGCACCTTCGAGGTTGAGCGCAACCGCTGTTGCGAGCATTTCGATGTGCCCGATTTCTTCGGTTGCCGTTTGCAGGAGCATGTCGCGATACTTTTTCGGACCGCGTTGGCCCCAGGCTTGAAAGAAGTATTGGAGGCAGACGCGGATTTCGCCCTCAACGCCGCCAATCGCTTGCTGCAGCATCTTCGCGAACAGGGGATTCGGTGTTTCGACACGAACCGGGTATTGAAGTCTGGAATCGCAGTAATACATGTGGTCTCCCTTTCTAAGACCGTCGGTTGGTCGTTAGCCGCATCGGGAGCATTACGTAAGCAAAATTTCGCTTCGGGCCGTGCGCGCGCGATACACGGGCCATCACAAAGCCCGGATCACATCATGGCAACTGGGGGAGCGGGCTCGTCCGGACTGCCAGCGGCCCCCAGGGGGCCGCGAACCATGATGGATGCGAGAACAAGGAGCACCAGCAGACCGACCACATAGGAAGGATGCGCAAAGAGCTGCAGGTGCTCGCGGACGTTTGCGGGAGCGAATTGCAGCCCGGCCCAGACCAGGCCCAGAATGGCCTCGCCCGCGATCAGGCCGGAGGCGATGAGTACTCCGGCGTTGTCTACTCTTGCACGCTGCGCTTCGTTATAGCCGCGGTTTTTTGCCATCCAATCGCCGAGGCCGCGAATCAGACCACCGACAAAGATTGCGAAGGTCGTTTCAAACGGAAGATACATGCCAACCGCCACCAGCATGGGGCTGCGAACCTGCATGGCAATGAACGCGAAGCCCATGAAAATTCCAACGAGGACGAGTGGCCAGGGCATGTCGCCTCCGACAATGCCTTGTGCGAGCAATGCCATCAAACCGGCTTGTGGGGCGGGCAATTGCCTGTCGCCAAAACCGGTTCCTCCGGCGCGGATGTTGCCTTCGTGCAGGAGTACCAA
>JAFAUR010001099.1 GCA_019243205.1 Acidobacteriaceae bacterium
AACGCCCATGCAAACGTTCTTCGATTCTCGCCACCTGGCGCACGAAAAAGAACTCGACCGCTTGGCGGTTGTAACTCTACCGGACGCCTTTTCTCCGCGCGCTGCCCGCGCGGCTGCAACTGTGTCCTAAACCGCGTGTCAGATCAAGTCTGAACTATCACACTTTAAAGAGGCTAAACGGATTCTCTGCGCTTGCCACCTGTCCGCTCGATGCCCTCACGGCCGATAAGATCGCAGGATTTATCGGCAAAAGGCGTGAGGCCGGCTTGAAAGTGTCCAGCATCAACCGCGAACTCGAAGTGTTGCGGCGCATGCTGAGATTAGCTGTCGAATGGGGGAAGGTAGACAAGGCGCTCCCGAAAGCTGAAATGCTTGCAGGTGAAAGCCATCGAGAGCGCGTTTTGAGCGGAGAGGAGGAAACGCGATACTTAGTAGCGGCGACGGCAAATGCCAACGACATAGTCGAGGCGTACAACCGGGCGCTGAGTGGAATACGAGCAACACTCCGGGCGAAAGAACCGATAAACCAGAAGACCCGTTTCTCCTGAGAGATGTAGCTACGATCTTGATTGATTGCGCACTGAGACCTGAAGAATGCTTCCGCCTTCGGTGGGAGTTTGTGTGAGATGGGGCGCTCCATATTCCCTTTGGAAAAACAGAGAACTCGCGGAGAATCATCCAGTTGACTCATCGGGCGGCCGCTGTAATCGAGATGAGGCGAGCGTCAGCAGCCATAGGATGGGTCTTTCCAGCAGAAACGCGCAGCGGACACATCGAGAAATCGACGCTCAAGAAGCAGCACCCAAAGCGTGCAAGTTTGCTGAGATTGCTCCGTTTCCGCTTTACGCGTTCCGGCACACCTGCCTAACACGATGGGCAGGTTATATGGACCGCTGGCATACTTGGCGGGACATAGCGACTTCTCAATGACAAAACGATATGTTCACCCGCAAGCGAACACCGTGCGCGATGCTATGGAGCGGGCGAGAAATGCTCACCGTCCCCATAACTCTACCCATAGCGACGAAAAACCGGAGAGGGGCGAAAAGCCTACAGGCACTTCACTTCAATGATTCTGAACGGGATAATTGGTCGGGGCGAGTGGATTCGAACCACCGACCTCCTGGTCCCGAACCAGGCGCTCTAGCCAGGCTGAGCCACGCCCCGAATACAACCAGTTTATCGGGTTGCTTGCGGGCATCGCAACCGTTCGCGCTTGAACGGCTTCAGTTTGTTGCTCGGAGCGCCTCCGCCAGACCGGCGACGCCCTTGCGACGATAGATCTCGGCGAGCCTCTGCTGCTCTGGTGATGTCACGAGCGCCCGGCGCAAAACCGGATCGGGTGTGGCCGCTTGAATATCTGCGCGGCTTGGGATCCAGAGTTTGCCGTCCGCGAACTCCACATCGTTGATGAACGCGGTCAAGCCCTCGATGGACATTGGCTGGCCGAGCGGATGAGAGAAACGGAGCGTCCCCGATTCCGTCATGGTGCCGGTCTGAACGGGGGCGAGTTGAATGGGCGCCGGGACGGAGCCTGCGAGAAAGTCTCTGCCTCGTTCATCGCGCACGATCCAGCCCATGGCGATGCTCCGCACAGCTTTTTGCGAAGTATTTCTGACCTCGATCTGTGGAGACCGGACCTGGTTGCCGACGACGCGGGCGGCGCCACCGAGAGGCTGGACGGGAGCGCTTGCGAAAGAGACTGCTTGCACATTCAACGCTTGTTCACGCCTGGTGTCGGACAACGGGTCGCGCAAGAGTTCGAGACCGAGTTGCTGGGGCGTAACGTCCTGCAGGCCGAAGTTGAGCTCTTCGCGGAGTTGCGGAATGCGTCCGCTGCGCAACAGTTCCGCAAGATATTGCCGATCACGCCGCGCTTCCAGCTCGTAAACCATGAGTGCCCGCTTGGAACCGAGTTTGTCGGGACCGTAGGAGGTCATGTCGGCAAAGAGTGCGCAATCCAGCGAAAGCTGGAAGACCGCGCCGTCGCTTTTCATGACGGTGAACGGGCGCAGCAATTCCATGTCTATACGGACAGGAAAAACTTCGCCGGGTGCGATCTGCAGGCTCGGTATGCTGACCGAGCCCTTCCCGGACGGGGTGAGGTCCTTGGCTTCGACGCGCAGGGTAAGGCCGGAGAGGGGCTTGGTTCCGGTGTTACGCAGCAGCAGAGACGCGTGCAGCTCGAACGCCATGGACGTGCCACGCACGCCGGCGGTACTTCCGGGTCCCAGGCTGAAGGAAACGGGAAGGACAGGCGAGTCGCGCGAAAACTCCACGTCAATCCAGCGGCTTCCGCCGTCGTCGGCAGCAGCGACAAAGGGTAGCAAGCCGGCGATCGCGCAAGCGGTGAGGAGCCGGGTAGAGCTACTGGCCATACACCTTCGTAATCGTCACCTGCCCGGTCTCGCCGTCCACGTAGCGCGCCGAGACGACAGATGGACCAGACAGGGACACTACCGCCGAGGGCGGGTGCAAGATGGTGAGTGTTGCGCCCTGGGCGCGGACGGCGATGCCATCGGGAGTTGTGCGAACGACAGGACTTAACGAATGCCGTGGCTCCAGGCCGAGAACCTGTCGAAAAGAAGACAAGACGTTCTGAGTTTGTTCGGGCGGAATATGCGTCGCCCAGGCGGCAATGAAGAGCCCCAGCAACCCAGTGCCGAAAGCGGTACGCCAGAACAGGGCGCGGCCACGGCCGACGTGGTCGATACACCGTGCGGCCGCAACGCCAACGGCGATGTTCCCCAACATCTCCCGTTCGAGACGCGGCCAGTCGGCGATCGCTTCGAAACCGGTGAGGGTCTCACTCTGCGCCTCATGTTTCAGTTCGGATTTTGCGGACTGAAAAGCGTGAACCCGCGCGTCACATGCATCACAACCGGAAATATGGCTTCGGAGGCGCAGACGCGTCATCCGCGGAAGATCGCGCCCCGCATACAATGCGAGGACCTGCTCAGAGGGGTGAGAGGAATTCGAACCGTTTTCGCGATTCACAGTGATTTCCTCCCATCGAGATACCTTTTGAATTTGATGCGAGCGTTGGCAATATGCGAGCGGACCGTTGCCATCGAGCAGTTCATCTGGAGCGCGACCTGATCCGCAGGTATCTCTTCGACATCTCGTAAGAGGAGCGCGGTTCGTTCCCGTTCAGTCAGAGAGGCCAGCCCGCCGTCGAGATGCAGTTTTCGCTCACCACGCAAGAGCAATTGCTCGGGGCTCTCGCCCGGCGCGGAGCGTGTTTCAGCTAAGTCGCCGATATCGGAGTAAGCGAACTTCTTGTTGCGGCGCAGATAGTCGATGGCGGTATTGGCAGCGATACGGGAAAGCCACTGCCCGGACTTCTCCAAATCCTTCAATTGGCGCTGGCGCTGCAGGGCTTTAATGAAGGTCTCCTGGGTGAGATCCTGGGCGTCGTCCACATTGCCGATCATCCGATAGATCAGGAGAAAAATGCGCCGGAGGTTCTGTTGTACGAACTGCGATTGCGCTTCGGATTCAGCGTGTTCATGCGCAGCTGAGATCGGCGGCAACGGCTCGCTCACAAATCCCTCTTCAACTACACGAGAGTGCAAAACACACGAGGGCCCTCTGCCGGTTCGGAGGCTGTGATCTCGGAAAGCCATCTCCTAAAGAAGACTGACGAGAGACAGCGGAGGAACGTGGGAGGCAAAAGTGCCATCGACGCTATCTTAAGTGTATATGAGACCTGTGGCCGTGATCGGTATCGGAAAAACGGCTTTCGGAGCCTTCCCGGATAGGGATCTGCGTTCATTGGCGGTGGAATCGATCGGGTACGCATTAAGCGACGCAAATGTATCACCATCGGCCGTCGAGGCGTTGTACCTGGGCAATTTCGCCGGCCCGTCTTTCGTCGGTCAGAATCATTTGGCCCCTTATATCGGGGTTGCGGCAGGCTTTCAAGGGATACCGTGTACGCGTATAGAAGATGCGTGCGCGTCGAGCGGGTCGGCCTTTTTTCACGCCTGGATGAGCGTAGCAGCGGGGGTTTACGACACGGTTGTCGCCGCCGGTGTGGAGAAGATGACAAACCAGAGCACGCCGCGGGTTACGGAGATTCTGGCAGGAGCGGGCGACATGTCCGGCGAGGGCCGCGCGGGAGCAACGTTCCCCGCCCTGTTCGCCATGATTGCACGACGGCACATGTTTCAATACGGCACCACACGTGAGCAATTGGCTGCGGTTGCCGTCAAAAATCATGCCAACGGCGCCAAGAACCCACACGCCCACATGAGAAAAGTTATCACCCTGGAGCAGGCGCTGGCGGGCAAACCGGTGGCCGAGCCATTGACGGTTTACGACTGTTCTCTGATCAGCGACGGAGCCGCCGCGGTCGTAATAGTGCCCGCATACCAGGCACATCGTTATACACCTCGCTTTGCGCGAGTGCTGAGCGTCGCCCAGACTTCCGATCCGGTAGCGCTGGATGAGAAGGGAGACATCACAACATTTCCGTCGGTGCAACTGTCGGGGAGAAAGGCTTACGAAATGGCCGGGTTGACTCCGGAAGAAATCGACTTTGCCGAGGTGCATGACTGCTTCACGATTGCCGAGATTGTGGCCAGCGAAGATCTCGGCTTTGTGGCGAAGGGCGAAGGCGGTCCGTTCGCCGCGTCGGGTGAGACGTGCATTGCGGGGCGAAAGCCGATCAACACCAGCGGCGGCCTGAAATCGAAAGGGCACCCAGTGGGAGCTACCGGCGTGGGCCAGATCTGCGATGTGGTCATGCAACTTCGCGGAGATGCGGGAGAGCGGCAGGTAAAGAAGCATCGAATCGGTCTCGCACAAAACCTGGGCGGTTCCGGAGCCACTAGCGTCGTGAGCATACTGGGAGCGGCGTAGGCGATCATGTCCAGTCATCCGGAAGGCATTGTGTACACGGAGACAGTGGTGTATGCTCCGCCCGAGCAATACGCAGCAGACGCGCCGTACCAGCTGGCGATCGTCGATCTTGCCGGGGGCGGCCGGGCCACAGTTCGCGTACTCGCGAAGCAACAGAGCGACCGGGCGGCGATTGGAGATCGGGTCGTTTTCGTGGAGGAGCGCCAGGGAGTGTCCTTCTACCGCAAGAAGGATGCGAGCCCAAATGGAAACGACACGGAGCGTCCGCTTATTTG
>JAFAUR010001122.1 GCA_019243205.1 Acidobacteriaceae bacterium
TTCCCACATTGATAACTTCGATGGCCACCCGCGCCTAATTGTCATCAGCGACATTGGCAACGAACCGGACGATCAGATGTCTCTTACGCGTCTGCTTCTCTATTCCAACGAGTTGGACATCGAAGCCTTGATTGCCGCGACCTCAACGTGGCAGAAGAACGTTTTACATCCAGAGACGATGCGCACGCTCATCGCGGCGTACGGGCAAGTACGGCCGAACTTACTACAGCATGCGCGCGGCTGGCCTACCGCGGAGGAGCTCAATAATCGCGTGTACAGTGGACAACCCGGTTACGGTATGGCTGCCACCGGGCGGGATAAGACATCAGAAGGGGCTCAAGCCATCATCAAGGCGGCAGACCGTGACGATAGACGGCCGCTGTGGATCACGTTATGGGGAGGGGCGAACACGCTCGCGCAAGCACTCCTGCACGTTCGCGCCACGCGTTCGCCCGCAGAAGTGGATCAGTTCGTCGCCAAGCTCCGCGTCAGTTCAATCTCCGATCAAGATGACGCCGGGCCTTGGATTCGGAAGGAGTTCCCAAACCTGTTCTACATCGTTCAACCGTCAACCGCAACGGGCGGCGAATATTACTACGCAACTTGGACTGGCATCAGCGGCGATGCTTATTACCGCAACTGTGCGGGCGCCGATTCATCGTTAGTGACGAATGAATGGCTGGACAGAAACATCCGAAGCAAAGGACCGTTAGGGAAGCTGTATCCGCGCTTTCTGTTCATCATGGAAGGCGATACGCCTTCCTATCTCGGCTTGATCGATAACGGATTGGATGCTTATGCAAGACCAGATTGGGGCGGTTGGGGTGGCAGATACATTTTCAGACAGCCGTATGGGGAGACACATCCCATCTGGACCCAGGGTGGGGACCTCTTTTCACGCGTGACCTCTCAGGACGAAGTCAACGGGATTGATGGGCGGCAGTACGTCTCCGACCAAGCAACGATATGGCGATGGCGCGAGGCATACCAGAACGATTTCGCAGCCCGCATGGATTGGGCCGTGAACGACTACAACCACGCAAATCACAATCCGGTGCTGGAGGTGAACGGGAATCGGGGAACGGCGCCCATCTATCTCGATGTCAAGGTTGGACAGCCGCTCATGCTCGATGCGGGCGGGAGCTACGATCCAGATGGGCAACGCGTTCAATACCACTGGTTCCATTACAGTGAAGCAGGCTCAACAGAAGCCAGTCTTGCCGCCATCACCGTTTCCGGGGCAGACACGGCAAAAGCTGTCGTGACTGCAACCGCCACTTGTAGACCACCGTGGCTAAACCGCGGCACACCGTGCCCGCCTGAAGGCGTCGCGCATATCGTACTTGCTGCAACGGATGACGGCTCTCCTAAGCTCACGTCCTACCGTCGCGTCGTGCTGACGGTTCACGCCGATTCAAGTAAGTGATTCGGGGACACAGCACAGTTATAGAGCAGGTCTCGTCACAATGTCTTTTCCATTCTGATGATGGAGAGCGTTAGGCCGTCGTCCAATTCCGCTTCGGACCTCTCGCGTTCGATATAGCCATGGGCTGCATACAGCGGCACGCCGGTCAAGGTTGAGCCGAGTTCGGCCCGCGTAAAACTCGCCTCCCTAATGGCCGATTCACAATGGTCGAGTATCAGCGTTGCGATTCCTCGACGAGTCCACTCCGGGTGTACAAAAAACGCTCGAATTTTGGCGGCATCGCAATTGGGATCCAGGAACGACTCCTCCCTCCCAAGCCATTGATCGCCGCCGTACAGAGTTGCGCGCCGGCTCCAACCGCCGCAACCCACGATGAGGTTTGGGTCGCTGTCCGGCGTGACCACGAAGTAGGTGCCATCCGTAATGAGTTGACTGTCTACGCCAAATACTCTGCGAAGCGCCCCCTCAATTTGGCACTGCGAGTAGTGGAACCGCTGCAAGCCGCGAACCGAGCGCTCAATTAATTCGGCAAGCTTAGCTACATCTCCCGTGTGGGCGCGACGAAGTTCAAAGCGCATACGTTGAGTATGTGCCCGGTTTGAAGCGAGCGAGTGTCTGGCGAGGGGGCGCCCATGCCATTCGCCCCGTTCGTGTTTCCCAAATCGGTTGCGCGTTTCCTGTCAGATCTACTCGAAGGATGGTTGCTCCGACAGGACCAGCCGGTGAGTTCATCAGAGTGTTACCGTCTGCCGCCCCATCTACGTTTACTGGTTTGGGCCAACCCTTGACAGTGAAGTCACTCTTCACGCGACCGTCGAAAGACCGAAGCTTGACATGACCGTCCCCCAGCACTAGCGCGATGAGGGACCCGTCTGGCGAAACGCTCGGGGAATCGCGATATCGGGCCAGACCACCTGAAGCGGCCGTGCCTTTCGCCGGATAAGTCGAGCAAGGAAATCAGTGCTTTTGCCATGTGTTTTCAGCGGGTTAGGCATGTTATCCTACGCTTTCAGTTTCCGACCGCTTTCTCTCTCTGCACTCACTCCCATATATATGAAACTCACGTGGACCAAAACCGACGAGGCGCCGGCGCTCGCCTCGTACTCGCTGCTGCCTATCCTGCGAGCGTACTTCAAAGGGACAGGAGTGGAGATCGAAACGGCCGACATCTCGCTCGCCGGCCGGATTGTCGCAGCCTTTCCTGAGTGTCTTCGGCAAGACCAAAAAATTCCCGACGAGTTGACGCGCCTGGGGGAGCTGGCCAAGACACCTGAGGCAAACATCGTCAAGCTGCCCAACATCAGCGCGTCGATTCCGCAGCTCCGAGACGCGATCGCGGAACTTCGCGGGAAGGGCTACAACATTCCCGAGTATCCGGACGTGCCTTCTGCGGAGGAGCAGCGCGCGGTGCAGGCGCGGTTTGCCGGGGTCCTGGGCTCGGCCGTGAATCCCGTGTTGCGCGAAGGCAATTCCGACCGACGCGCACCCGGGTCCGTGAAAGCGTTCGCGCGGAAGCATCCACCTAAGACGATGAAGCCCTGGCCGAAGTCCGGCTCGGTGACGCGTGTCGCCCACATGAGCAACGAGGACTTCTACGGCAGCGAGAAATCCGTGACCGTGAGTTCCGCCACCGACGCGCGTATCGAATTCGTGGATTCCGCCGGCGCGGTGAAAATCCTGAAGCAAAGAATCCCCCTGACGAAGGGCGAAGTTGTCGACTGCGCGGTGATGAATGTGACGGAACTGCGGAGATTTTATGCGGAGCAGATGGCTGCCGCGAAGGCTGATAATGCGCTGTTCTCGCTGCATCTGAAGTGCACGATGATGAAGGTCTCCGACCCGATCATGTTCGGGCATTGTGTGGCAGAGTATTTCGCCAACGCCCTGCAGAAACATGGCGGGGTCCTTGCACAGATCGGCGCCAACGTGAACAACGGACTG
>JAFAUR010000045.1 GCA_019243205.1 Acidobacteriaceae bacterium
CGTAGGTTCTGGTTTGATAAGGAATTCCACCGACGAAGCCCATTAGGCCTTCAACCCAGTTCCCATAAACCAGAAACGGCAATAACATTTGACGACTGAAGAACTCTCGCCCAGCTCCAACTTGGGGAACAATGGTGAATTTCCCAAGCCACCCGCTGTAGAGGTGCTGAGCACTCCACACGCGATCAAACCCTCCCTCGAGTCCTAAGGAAAGGTGCTCAGTGAAGAAATATTCCAGACGTGTCCCGAAGACCAAGCACCCAGCGCCTTCCCGTGTGAATGCCGAATTGGGTGTAGCCGTTCTCTCACTTCAAATGCTGATGCATGAGTTCCGTTTTTTTCAACACTGCCTCGGTCCCGTCACACACCAAGGCTCATGTGGCTCGCTTCTGCGCTCTCGCGATATCGCAGATAGGCGGCTTCCCAAACCGCCGCATGCGATCCCGAACGTATAGACAAGAATGAACTCGGCCGAAGAATGCGAGTGCAAAAGTGCCGGCACACCGAAGAGTTCGGCCATCGCAAGGCTCAAGACCTCAATCAAAACTGCCGTCATCGTATTTCGGATTTCTGAAGGACTGCTTTGTTCAGGCGGCTTCGCGTAAAGTGCTATCTGTCGGCATCGCTTCGCGCAGGTCGAGGCTTTCCTGACAGTGAATGCATAGAGATGCCCAAGGTATGGCGACGAGGCGCTTCGGGTGAATTTCCTCTTCGCATTCCTGGCATACGCCAAAGCTGCCGTCGCGAATGCGTTCCAGAGCGGCACGCGCGTCGCGTAGTTGTCTTGATCCGCGATCGATGTTGGAAATGGCGAGATCACGTTCGGACGCGCGCTGGATCTCCTCCAACTGATCAGGGCTTTGCTCAATAGCGATTCCGTCGCGCTGCCGCACGCCCCGCTCCAACTCCGCGATGCGCGCCTCTAAAATTCCTCGAAATCTGCCCGAGTCTTGATGAATAGACGATGATGCTGGTTCTGACGTACTTCGCTGCTCGCAATCGGACAACCATCGAGACATGAGGTGCAATTCGATGAAAAAATAACTACCTCGACCGTACAAACGAACCCAACGCGGCAGGCTGCTGATTCTTATACCGGCAATTGACGAATTGTTGTCAGGGATCAATGAGCGAAAAGGGTATCGCTCATCCGCGTAAGTGCACGCAACCGGGCTTCTCGGCAATTGCGTTCAGTCTCCCGAGGTGCGTTGGTGTTTTCGACTGACCTTGCGTTCGAAATCGGGCCAGAAGTCTTTCAAAATGTTAGCGGCCATGTCGACACCCAATTGCACTCCAAGCTTTGACACAGCGTTAAATGCCGTTCGGTTATCCGAATAGTAAGCATTGGAGATCGCTACGGCTGTGGAGTTCCCTATCAGTTCTGAGTAATTGAACTGAGTGCGGCCTGAGTCTGTGTGGGTCCAGAGAATCTGCCCCATGGCGTAGCCGAGTCTAGACCGGCGAGTTCCGCTACCGCGTCGAAAATAGCGTGGGTCCTGGTGGAGCAGACTGGGATAGATGGCCTCGGTCATGTAATCGCCAATAGCGAAATCAGCGAAGGCTGTGCCGTAATACCTGCCGTAACCGGCGGCCCCTTGACCAAAAGATCGATTTGTATTGGTTAACTGGCCCTCACCCGCAAACAGAGCTGCCAGGACGAAACTGCCACGGTCGAACGCATCTTCGGATGCGATTTTGAATTTCTCGCCGGACGTCAGTGGTTCGAAGTTACTCAGGCTCGGCGAAGTCCTATAGTTAGGAACGATTCCAAAGATGCGCTTGCTTTCGGGTTGCACGACACTGCTGATCTCACTGCTTGCGAGCGTGCCTGGTTGAGGAGGTTGATCGGAAAAAGCTTGTGCACAGGGTGTGGCACATGCGAAAGCAACTAAAGCTGCACCTATGCAGCACACGCGATCAAACACAATAGAGATCCTTTCCAATTCGATGTTCACTGCTCAAGAACTCAAGAACGCCGCTACTTGATAAGCGGCATTGACGACGCGACACGCAGATCGACGAGGTCCTCTAGCTCAAGCTCAATTTGGAAGAATTTCGCTGCAACTGTTGGGGATATTTCTTTTGAGATGCGGTCGAAATATTTGCCGTGAAGGTCATCACGTTTTTTGTGATAGTTCAGAACGCGCTTTCCAAGACTCCTGGCCATCTCATCATTCAGGTCGTCCCAATTCTTCGCGTAAGCGCGGATAAAATCCAGGCCACTATCGTCGAGCTTCGATAAATCATTCTCGTAGCTGCGCTGCAACGGCCAAAACTTTCTTGCCTGATCATCAGAAAGCGTAAGGTTCTGCTGGATAAGGTCTGTTTTCCTGGTTTGTATCTCCGACCTTAGAAGAGCAACGTGGGATTCCGGAAAAAAGCTATGCAACTCTTGCGCCGGGCAACAAAGGCAAAGGGCACAGGCCGCAATCAGTAAACGAGATAAATAATTCATGACTTCGCTTTCACTGGCTCACATTCAGTAAGAGGCTTTTTCACACAGCTTTGTTGGACGCCTCCACGCAGTTCTGACGGAAGTGCAAGACGTTGGAAAAGATAGGTCCTATTCTTTAGGCCGATTTCTCACGATCGCTCACTCGCGCGGTTTTGTTGCAGTGCACGGAGACGCCGCGCAGATTGCAAGATCAACAGAATTTTCATGGCGTGCAAAATCGAACCCATTTTCGTGAACCTCTTTGCTGGAAGCGAGTTGCGCGTCAACGGAGGAGGGAACAAAACCGGCATCCAGGGCTGCGAACAGCGCGTCTTCGTTGGGGACGGCGTCGACATCCGGGTCGCTAGCGGCTGTGGTGCGCTCTGCCTGCAGCCTGCGAAGTTCGGCGATGGCTTTGGAAGTTCTTCGATCGAGGCGAGCTTCCTGAATTTGAAGGTTGCGAAACTGCTTTTCGTACGTGAGATGGATCTGTAGCAGGATTTTGGAATAACGCTGTTCTTCGGGACAGTTCTGAAAGGCTTCGGCAAACTGTTCGTGCCCGTGGGCATAGAGAGCGTGTTCGAGAGCCTGGATGCGGCGGAGACGCCAATGAGAATCGGCGATGATTTGGGCAAGTTCGCGCTCGACCTGGCCGACTGGGTTGAGATCGCGTTCGAATCCTGTGACGAGCGCAGCATATTCCTCCACGTCGTCAGTCGGGAGGAGGACGGTGCGGCCAGTGAGCGCGATTTTGACAACGTTTTTTGATGAAGCGGCGCGGCCGGTATCGGTGCGTGAATCGGTCGATTTTTGCGCAGTGGCTCGGTTCGCAGCGAGCTGGGCAGGAGAGATGGGGAAAAGTACCGGCGGTTCGGATGGTGCACGCAAGGTTGCTGACGATCCAGTCTCGGTTTGAACGCTCACGGGCTTCGGGGCGTTTTTCTGCCAATGAAACCGGTTCTTCTTGGACATGTTGTTTGGTTGGGCTCCTTAGAAATGAGAAGCCCGCAGGAGGGGGTTCCTCTTGCGAGCCTGTAGGAGCGTAGCATATGAGAGGACCAGAACGAACTTTCCACAATGTGGGAAACCAACCCATGTCCTTCGAAACAGGCGAGAAAAGGAAATTTTCTCGAGTTGTCAATGGCTTTCAGCGCTTGACTAGTCAAAATGGAGCGACCAATCCTTCGCAGAACGCGGGTTACGCTGCGAAGAGTTGAATGTGGCGGCGCAGAGCCGCATACGAAAGGAATTGGTCGCATGTCTAAGATACGTTTTGTTGGGCTGGATGTCCATGCGGATACGATTGCGGTCGCGGTGGCGGAGCCAAACGGCGAAGAGAGTTCGCTGGGCACGATTGCGAACC
Organism: Acidobacteriaceae bacterium; assembly: GCA_019243205.1. Lineage (GTDB taxonomy): Bacteria > Acidobacteriota > Terriglobia > Bryobacterales > Bryobacteraceae > Bog-105. The sequence continues at coordinate 3,798 of JAFAUR010000045.1, forward strand.
GGCTGGAATCGATTCGGAAGCTGGTTGGAAAGCTGGGTTCGGCGAAGCAGCTGAAAGCATGCTACGAAGCTGGCCCGACCGGGTACGTGTTGTATTGGCAGCTGACGCAGTTGGGTGTCCGATGCGAAGTGATTGCGCCGTGCTGGTGCCGGCCAAGGCCAGTGATCGCGTGAAAACCGATCGGCGTGACGCCGAGAAGCTGGCGCGCTGTTACCGTAACGGCGATCTGACGGCGGTTCCCGATGCGGCACACGAGGCGTTGCGCGATCTGGTGCGGGCGCGGGAAGATGCCCGGCAAGACCAACATCGTGCCCGCCAACGACTCGGCAAATTGCTGCCGCGGCACGGAGTTCAGTTGCAGCCGATATCAAACAGAAGTGGACTTTGAAGTACATGACCTGGTTGCATGATCACGTGCACTTCGAGCAGCCAGCCCTGGCAGCCACGCTGACCGACTACGTGCATGAAGTGGATCATGCCGGCGAGCGTATCGCGCGACTGGAAAAGGCAATCGACGAAGCGATCGCCAGCGCACCTGAGCAAATCCGAAACGTCATTGCCGCCCTGCAAGCTTGGCGTGGTGTCGCACAGATGACGGCGGTAACCATCGTCGCCGAAACGGGCTCGCTCAGCCGCTTTCAGAATCCCCGGCCGTTGATGAGCTACAGCGGCCTGGTCTCGAGTGAGCACTCCAGCGGCAACCGTGTTCAGCGAGGTGGCATGACGAAGACCGGGAATGCGCATCTGCGGCGTGTGCTGGTGGAAGCGGCCTGGGCCTACCAGCATAAACCTTGGGTGGGCGGCTTTCTGTTGAAACGCCAACACGGTCTTGGCCAGAAGATTAGGGACATCGCGTGGAAAGCGCAGTGGCGTTTGTGTACCCGCTACCAGAAACTCGCAGCCGGCGGCAAAAACAAACCACAGATCGTGACCGCCATTGCCCGTGAACTGCTGGGCTTTATCTGGGCCATTGCTATCGAGACCGAACCACAACCGCAGCGGCAAGCTGCCTGAGAAAAACTCTTTGCACAATTGGCAAGCAGCACCGGTGACAGGCGAGGGGCTCACGGAAAGGAGAACCCTCCGATGTTTTATGCGATACGGTCTCGCACCCGAACTCGCGTCCTTAGTCCAAGGCAGCTCCCGACGGATCACGATAGTGCGGTTCCGACCCGCGAATATCAGAGTGATCAACCGTCGCATTCGCTCCTCTCTGTCACCCGTGCTGCTTCCTCCTTACGGGCTCCCGAAAACGCTCTCACGAGCACTTTCGGTCGCGCTTAATCTGGGGTTTTCGTCACCCTTCACAAGGTCGCTCCATGTCAGAACAGAATCTTCAGCGCCAGCTGAATCGATCTCGGGCCCGCCGATCTGATACAGCGGGTTGAAGCCGCCATTCGCTCCGCCCGAGCCCAGGCTGGTCGCCAGAGTTTGTGTCGAGTGGCCGAAAAGGGGATCGGTCAAGGTATTGTCGGGAGGGCCGAAGTTGGGGTGGTTGAAGATGTTGAAGAACTCAGAGCGAAAGCGGAGATTTGCTTTCCCGGTCAGGCGAAATTGCCGCTGAATCGCGAAATCGGCTTGAGAAGCTCCAAAGCCGCGCAGCACGTTACGGCCGAAGTTGCCTTGTTATCCGGTAGGCGCGGGCGTAAAGGCGGCCCTGTTGAAAATCTTGCTGCCCGGATATCCTGACCCATAAAGCTCAAGCGGCACTCCGGGGTTTACATTGGGGCGGGGATACAACTCGACTCCGCTCGCGACAACAAGCCCGCCAACAACATCTACTGGCGGAGCCGACCTTGCGAAGATGAAGCTATCGAGCGACCAGCTGCCCAATGCGGCATGTGCAAACTCATTCCATCCGGGCGAGGGGAGACTGTAGGTGACGCCCGCCGAGAATGCGTGCCGGACGTCAAAGTCCGAACTGCCCCGGTCGATGCTTGGATTTGCGGTCGAGGTAGGAGTGTTCTGGTAAGCCGCAAGTGCATCGGTCGCGGCGATATCGATCGAGTGTGACCACGCGTAAGAGGCCAAAGCTTGCAGGCCGTGCGACAATCGTCGCTCGAATTTCACTTGCAGGGATTGGTAATTCGAGGTTGCCGTATTGGTAGTTACAGACACATACTGAACATCCGGATTCGGGTTGAAGAGGCTAGTGGACCGCAGCAAGTCACGGCCGGCTGCGCCCACATACGTCAAAGATAAAGCCTGGCCGTTGCCAAATGACTGCTCCAGCGCTACAGTCCACTCATACGTTCTTGGAAGCTTCAAATGCGG
>JAFAUR010000151.1 GCA_019243205.1 Acidobacteriaceae bacterium
GCAGGGCTGGCTGTTCCTGCCGAACACGGCGGAGACCCGCGACGCCTTGAGGCCGCTGCAAAGCGGTTTGGTGGATATGTGCATTGCTCGCATCATGTCGTCGCCGCAACGAGCGCGCCGCGTCTGGGTTGTGCTCGACGAGTTGGATAGTTTGGGAACACTCTCGAAGCTGCACGAAGGGATGACGCAATTGCGTTCGAGCGGGCATCCGATGGTGCTGGGCGTTCAGAATGTTTCGCAGCTCGAAGGCCGTTACGGAAAGCAAGCGAAAACGATTGTCTCGCAGGCGTTCACCAAGCTGATCTTCGCCGTCTCGGAGCCCGATTCCGCGAAGACGCTGGAGCAGTTCTTCGGAGAGGTGGAAATCCGGCGCTTTCGCGAGAGCCGCACCGGTTCACTATGGGGCGGCCACGATCGCAATAACTTTAGCGGCCCCGAGGACATTCGCAAGCCGGCCATTCTGGCATCACAGGTTCAGGGCCTACCCGACCTGAACGGCTACTTCGTCCAACGGCCAAGCGATGAAGGAGACGGTCTTCACATCGTCAAGGTGAAGCTGCCGTGGGAGCAGCCAATCTATCGAGATCGCCCGTTAGTGGAACGCGCGATTCCAGCCATGAACGCGCCTGTTGCTGAGACATCGGCGGAGCCGGCGGTTCAGTTGCAAACTTTGAACTCGACGCTATCGCCCAAGGCCGCACACCTAGAGACCATAACAGCTGCGTCAACCCCAGTGCCGAGCCGACTCACATGGACGGGCGGTACGACTACGGCGGAACCGGGTAAACCTGTGGTCGTTCCTCCGCAGTCCACAACTCAAGCGGAGCTCTCGTTCGAATGATCGACATATCCAAGCCGCTGACCACGGGCAAAGCAAAGACCTACTATCAGCAGGAATACTCCGTTGCTTCGAACAACTACCTCAGCCAAGGCCAGACACTGAGCGGCCACGTTCGCGGCCCGCTCGCCGAAGTGCTCGGCCTCTCCAGTGAAATCAAGCCCGAGCAGTTTGAACGCCTGATGGAAGGCCGGCACCCGATTACGGGCGAGCAGCTCATCCGCCACAAAGACACCGTGAAGACGCGTGACGGCCGGGAACTTGGGCACCGCGCCGGTTGGGATGTGACCATCAATGCCTCGAAGAGCGTGAGTGTGACTACGCTGGTCGGCGGCGATGAAGAACTGCGCCAGGCTCACCTGCGTGCCGAACGGAAGGCCATCGAGTGGGGCACGCAATTTATTCAGGCGCGCACTGGCGCCAGCGCGCCGGCGGAGACGACAGCCAAAGCTGTCTGGATTTCGTTTGAACACACAACGGCCCGGCCGGTCGATGGATACTCCGCGCCGCAGCTTCACGGTCACAACATCTTGGTGAACCTGACGCAGGACTCGGCGGGTAAGTGGAGATCGCTACAGACCGCGGAGCTCTTTCGCATTCAGAAAGGAATGCGGGCGGTCTATCACTCCGAAATGGGTCACTACTTACTGTCGCGGGGGTTCGAAATCGAGCGCGGCAAGAACCATTCCGTTGAGATCAAAGGGTACTCAAAGGAATACCTCGAGGCCGAAAGCCCGCGCTCTCGGCAGATCCGGGAAGCAGTGGACAAGTGGGAAAGAGAAAACGGCCGCAAGGTGGACCGCGAAATCCGGCAACAGCTCGCGCATGAGATTCGCGACGAAAAGGCACAGCTTGCGCCGGAGCGTCAGCACGACGCCTGGCGCGCGAATGCGGAGCGCTTTGGCAACGAACCGGACCGGATGATTCAGCAAGCAGCGCGGCAGCATGAGCGCACGTTTTCTGAGCACGAGATCCAACGGAAGACGGAGGCGGCCGTCTCACACGCGATTGCCAGTCTGTCTGAACGCGAGGCAGTATTCGAGCACTGGAAAGTGGTCGAACTCGCCCTGGATCACAATCTCACCACGAACCTCGACCGTGTCGAGGCGGAGATAAAGAGTCGGCAGCAACGCGGCGAACTGATTCGCGTCGACCATGTGCGTCCGAATGCGCCGCTTCACCGGTTCACAACGCCCGAAATGCTCGCCATCGAACGCGAGGTGATCGAGCGTGTGTTGACCGCGCAAAACCAACCGGAAATGACCGCGCCGATTCTGGAACAACATTTGCGCCGCTATCCAGAACTGAACACCGATCAAATCGGCGTCCTTCGCGAAGCATTGTTGTCGCACGATCAAGTGTTCGGTATCCAGGGCAAGCCAGGCACCGGAAAGAGCTACCCGCTCGCCTCGATCAAGGAACTTGTCGAAGAACACGGCTACCGGGTTCGCGGGCTCGGACCTACCTCTCAGGCAACGAAAGGCCTCCGTCAGGCCGGCATCGACTCCGAGACTCTACAAATGCACTTGACGCGGCCACAATCGTCTGATAGGCCCACGCTCTACCTGCTGGATGAATCGAGCCTCGCGTCCGGGAAGCAGATGCGTGATTTTCTGCGCACGCTCGAGCCGCGGGATCGCGCGCTGCTGATCGGAGACATCGGACAGCATCAATCAGTGGAAGCCGGGCGCATCTTTGCCGAGCTGCAGGATGCCGGGATGCGCGTAGCCAAGCTCGACAAGATACTCCGGCAGAAGGATGAGGGCCTCCGCCTGGCTGTTGAAGCTGCGACGGATGGCCGGATAGACGAAGCGCTACGGTTACTCAAAGAGCAAGGCCGCATTCACGAAATCCCGCAACGCGACGAGCGCCTCAAAACGATGGTGCGCGATTATGCCGTCGGCCAGGGCAGCGGGCTGCTGCTGTCTCACGATAACTTCACGCGCCAGGATCTGAATGCGGCGACGCGCGCGGAATTGCGCAGAACGGAACGGTTAAAAGGGGACACTCGCGAAACTGGCATTTTGATCACCCGCCAGGATGTGACCGGCGCAGATCGCGAACGCGCCGTCTCCTATCAACCCGGTGACACAATCCGCTATCGCAAGGGCAGCAAGCGATTGGGCATTAAGCCGAAGTCGTATGCGGAAGTCATTGCGGTCGATCCCGAACGGAATTTACTCATTGTTCGTCAAGGCGAGCGATACCAGACGTACGATCCGTCCACGGTGAAAGGTGTCTCAGTGTACGAGCCCGCCAAACGCAGCTTTTCTGTCGGTGATCGCATTCAGTTTCTCCAGAAATGGGATGACCACTCGATCAGCACACGCGACCTGGCCACCATCACAGACATCGATCGGCATGGAAACGTGAAGGCGACGCTCGAAGACTCTGGGCGGACGGTGAAATGGAACATCTCGCAGTACCGGCATATTGATCACGCGTATGCGATGACAAGTTATTCCGCGCAGGGTGCGACCGTGGACCACTCGTTCATTCACATCGATACGAGCAGCGGCATCGATCAGACAACGCTGAAAGTCGCGTTGAGCCGGGCGCGGTTCGACGCGCACATTTACACGGACAATACGGACCGCTTGCTCGCGGCTGTGTCGCGCACCAACGACAACACGCAGGCGCTCTCTCCAGAGCAAGTTGCGCAGTATCGGCAACCCGAGCGCGTTCGGGCTGAACGTATTCCTATGCAACAAAGTCAGGACTTGAACTATGGTCACGCAATTGAATTCTGAACAGGCCCTGAAGGCCTTCGATCTTATTCTGCCCTTCATCCCGGAGCTCGGGCCATTCCTGACAGATGAAGCCATTCAGGACATCTGCATCAACGGCAATGGCACTGTGTACGTGGATCGCTGCGGCCAGATGCGCTGCGCGGGGCGCAACGTCCTCGACTCGAAGAAATTGATGTTTGCTCTCCAACGCATCGCGAGACAAGGTGGTGAAGAGCTTGATGAATCGAATCCGTTCCTGGACAGCCGCCTGCCGGATGGCTCACGTATTGCGGCGGCGATCGCGCCGTACTCGGTCGGCGGTCCGACGGTCACCATTCGAAAGTTTCAGCGCCAGCACTTTTCGCTGGATCACCTGGTCGAGCTCGGAACGCTCACCCATGAGCTTGCGGATCTACTCCGCGGAGCGTCGAAAGCGCGGACTAACATTCTGATCAGCGGCCAGCCAGGATCCGGTAAGACGTCAATTCAGAACGCACTTCTGAACGAGTTAGACGTGACCCGCGCTCGCCTGCTCGTAATCGAAGAAAGTGCGGAGCTGCAGATCCACGCGGAAAACGTGACGCGCTTTGAATGCCGAAATGTCGGAAAGCAAGTCACGATTCGAGATCTCGTCAAAGTGGCCCTGCGCCACCGGCCCGATCACTTGGTCATCGGCGAGGTCCGCGGTGCGGAAGCAATGGACCTGCTCGATGCGCTCAACACGGGCAATAGCGGATCGCTGACCACCATTCACGCGAATTCGGCGCAATCGGCACTGACCAAACTATCCAATCTCGCGCTGCGCGCGGGCGCTGATGTGCCCTACGCCGCCGTTCAAGCCCAGATCGCAGACGTGATCCAGTACGTGATCCACATGGAGCGCAAAGGAAACAAGCGCTCCGTAGCCGAACTGCTTCGTTTGTGCAGCTATGACTTCCGGAACAATGCGTTTCAATTCGAACTTGTTTTCGAGGGGAACCAGCGCCATGACTAAGGGACGCCGCCCCTGCCGCGCACAAGACCATGTGCCTGCGGTTTCGGGTAGTACCCTCTTCCGGTCGCTGCGCTCCTCCGTCTCCCGAAAAGCTTCGCTCACAGGTCTTGCTTATGCTTGGCTCCCCGTTGCTCGCCGCAAGGGCAGATGAGATGAGGAGGTCGGTGCAGTTAATCGAGGCTTGCGGCTTGCTGCCGGCTTTGGAGTTACAACAGAACACAGGCTTATGAA
>JAFAUR010000221.1 GCA_019243205.1 Acidobacteriaceae bacterium
GCCGCCGGCAAGCTGGCATTTTATGTTTGCGGGTTTGCACAGATATTTCGCTCGCTGCCGGAGTTTGAGGTTTCGATTGATGGGAAAACTTACGTAGCCAGCTTCGCGCTGATCAGCCGTGTGCGGAACTATGGCGGGGATCTCGAAATTGCGCGCCGCGCATCGCTCTTAAGGGAGGACTTCGAGGTCGTACTGTTCCGCGGGACGCACGCTCTCCAATACCTTCCCTACTTTGTCGGCGTGGCTCTCGGACGCATTAACCAGATGAAGGGCGTGACGGTTCTTCACGGACAGTCCGTCCTGTGCCACGGCAAGAAGGACGAGAACATATTCGTTCAGGTGGATGGCGAGCTCGCCGGACGGTTGCCTGTTCAAACGAAAATCATTCCCGACGCCCTCACGTTGTTAGCTCCGCCCGAGTACCTGGTTCGAGAACGAGCGTTCGCCGCAGTTCCCGTTTGTGCCTGAACCTGATTAAGCAAACGGAAGCGGGCATGGATAATCTCACGCACTCGCTGACCGGACTCGCGCTGGCGCGTTCGGGCCTCAACCGTTTTTCGACCCACGGCACGGCACTAGCGATCATTTCTTCGAACATCCCCGATAGCGACATTCTTGCGATCACCGGCGGCAGCTTGAAGTATTTCGAGGCACACCGCGGCTATACGCACTCGCTTTTGCTCTTGCCGGTTATGGCCGCCGTATCCGTGCTTCTGGTGGCTGCGATTTTTCGGACGCGCCTCCCATGGCGGAAAGCGTTTCTATTGTGCTGCATCTGTGTCGCCGGTCATCTTTTGCTTGACTGGACCAACAGCTATGGCATCCGGCTGCTGCTGCCTTTTTCGTCCCGCTGGTTTTTTGCGGACTTGAACAGCCTCTATGATGGCGTGATTCTTGGAGTCCTTGTATTAGCTGCGCTCTGGCCGTTTCTGAACGCACTCGTCAGTAACGAGATCGGAAGCCGTGCTTCGGGAGGGCGTGGGATTTCGATATTTGCGCTTTGCTTCTTTGGACTGTTCGATTGCGGAAGAGCCGTGCTGCATGCGCGGGCTATCGGAAAGATGGAAACACGCCTCTACGATGAAATGCCCGCGGTGGCGGTTGCAGCTCTTCCAACTGCCTTCAACCCACTTCGCTGGCGAGGAGTTGTCGAAACTGATCGTACTCTTCAGTTATTGGATGTCTCTGCTTTGGCGCCGCTGGACCTGAGTTCCACCGAAGTGTTCTTCAAGATCTCACCCAGGTATGGGTTCAAGGCGCTTGAAGAAACTGAGCCATTTCATTATCTTTCCTATTTCGCCCGATTTCCGGTCTGGTCTGAGCAACCGGTGATATCTGAGACGGGCACAGCCGTCCGCGTGGAGCTGACGGATCTTCGGTTCGGCGTTCCGGGCGGGGGCAGTTTCCACGCGATTGCGGTTCAGGACGGACAGGGCCGAGTCGTGAAATCGTGGTTTACGTTCGGTTCAGGCGCAAACGTCGGGCTGACCGTTCCCGGCCAACAACCGCGTGCGGCTGATGCAGCGGGAAATGAATAGAGTTTGTTCGACGATCTTGCTGCTGATACAGAGGGCGTTGACGCGGTATTGGCCACGGTGAATGGCCGCAGCCGCACGGCTGAATCGCCGGCGCGTTTCGGGCCGGGCCGACTGTCGCAGCCGTCTGGCGGCAGCTGCCGTCCAAAGCGAATCTTCATCGGTGGCAGCCAATTGCGAGGTCGTTTGGCCGTCCATATTTTGCATAGCCTGCTTATCGGCCCGGTACGCGCCGTATTTAGAAACTTTTGTCACAGCAGAATATGTCCGCAGCCGTCTGGAATGTCTGCGCATGGGCGACGACTGTGGCTTCGATTGGATCTGAATAGCCGCCACCGAGGGTAATCGCGAGCGGGATACCGGCGGACCTTGCTCCCTCGATGACCAGGCGGTCACGGATTCCGAGACCGTGCAGGGTCAGTGCCAAGCGGCCAAGCCGGTCGGTCGCTAGAGCATCTACTCCGGATTGAAAGAGTACCAGGTCCGGCCGAAACGTCCAGATGGGCTGGAGCGCAGGCTCGAGCGCTGCCAGGTATTCCTCGTCCGACGTCTCGTCTTGCAGTTCGATATCGAGAACTCCCTTTTGCTTTCGAAACGGGAAATTTCGGGCGCCATGCAGAGACAGGGTGAAAGTGTCCGCGTCATTCGCAAAAATGGCAGCCGTTCCATCACCCTGGTGCACGTCGAGATCGATAACGGCTGCGCGCCGAATCAGCGCGCGTGATCGCAGGACTTCGATGGCAATCGCGAGATCGTTGAAAACGCAGAAGCCCGAGCCTTCGGCCCTGTAAGCGTGGTGAGTGCCACCGGCAAGAGTACCGGCGATGCCGTTGCGGAGCGCTGAATCGGCGGCCAGCAGTGTGCTGCCGACGCTCGCCAGTGTGCGCAGGACAAGTTGCCGGGACCAGGGCAAGCCGATGCGCCGAATGAGCGGCGCCTCGAGTGTCCCGTTCAGGAATGCGTCCACGTATGCGGGATCATGCACGGTTAATAGGTCTTCGCGAAGCGCGACATCCGCGGGCCGCAGCGCGAAACGGGTGTCGCTGGAGAGTAAGTCGCGCAATAACCGATATTTCGCAAGAGGGAATTTATGCCCTGCGGGAAGAGGGAAGTCGTGATGGTCGCAGTAAGAAAGCTGAAGCCGGTCGGGCAAGACTTGAAGATAACTCCTGCTACTTTGAAAGTTGATTCAGATGCGCCGCAGGTCGTTCATTTCAGGAAGTGTTTTGTACTCCGCCGCTTTCGTTCTGTCAGCTGAAGACGCCAAGCCCAATTTTTCGGGCCGCTGGCGCATGGTGAAGGAAGAAAGTGATTTTGGCGGATTCACGGTTCCCGATATTGTGGTGCGCGTTATTGATCAGCGTGACCCGACGATGAACATCCACACGGTCCAGACCGTCAAGCAGAAGACAACCACGAACGACGTGACGTACATGACGGACGGTTCGATGGCCAATAACATCATCAACGGGAAGGAAGCGACTAGTAAAGCGTTTTGGGATGGCAATGCTCTCGTGATCCGCACGAACATGAAGAACTCGAAGGGTGAGGACGTTGTCATGGAAGAGCGTTACACGTTGTCGGACGATGGCCAGACTCTGACTACTACGAGCAGCATTCGAAGCGAATCGGGCGGTGTGGATATGAAGCTGGTTTCCCGTAAGGAAAAGGTGAACTAATTCTCCGATTGTTGCAGCCACCGAATGGCCCGGCAGGCTGCGTGAAAGCCGCACATGCCGTGAACGCCGCCGCTGGGCGGAGTGGAGGAAGAGCAAAGATAGACTCCCTCGAGCGGCGTTGAATACTGACGCCACGTCGGCCGCAGGACGAACTGGAGCAGGTCCGAAGCGCCACCGTTGATATCGCCTCCTATCAGGTTTTGGTTCAGGTGACACATCTGCGCCGGGTCATGTGTGCAGCGGGCAAGAATGCAATCGCGAAAGCCGGGCGCGAAGCGTTCGATCTGCGCTTCCATCTGATCCAGCATCGATTCGGACCATCCGTTGGGCACGTGGCAGTAGGCCCATGCCGTGTGCTTGCCGTTCGGAGCGCGACTGCGATCAAACAAGCTAGGTTGGGCCAGAATGATGAACGGCTTACCGAGCGGCCTTCCGTCTGCGACTGAGGATTCGTACCCTGCGATCTCCTCGAGCGTGCCTCCGACGTGAACGGTGGCTGCCTGGAGGCAGTCTCTCGCGCGCCACGGGATCGGTTCAGAAAGGGCCCAGTCCATCTTGAAGATGCCCGGTCCGTAGCGATAGTTTCTGAGCAGGCGAGCGTAGTTTGCGGGTAAGTGATTCGCGGCAAGCGCGAGAAATTGACGGGGCGTGACATCGCATAGGATCAGATGCGGGCGGCCGAGATCTTCGAGTGCATTGATCTGCGTATTGGTCTGGACGCATCCGCCGAGCGAACGCAAAACGTTCGACAGCGCATCGGCGACAGTTTGGGCGCCGCCCTGAGGGACGGGCCATCCGACGGCGTGTCCAGCGGCATTCAACATGAGGCCGTAGGCCGAACTGAGCGGGCTGGATAACTTCAGAAACGAATGGGCAGCGCTGCCCGCGAAGAGCGCGCGTGCCCGAGGGCTGCGGAATGAAGTTCGAGCGAAAAGTGCGGCAGGTTGAATCGCGGCAATCCCGAACGCTGCCATGACGAAGGGCTGCCTGTGCGGAAATCGCAAAGGACGCAGTAGTTCTTCCATCAGGTCCGGCCAGTTCTCGACTAAAGGTCGAAACATTTGATTCCATGCAGTGCGGCTTTCAGGGTCGAATTGATCCGAGGTTTCATGGATATCGCGTTTCAGCAGGACAGCTGTGCCATCGTCGAGAGGATGGGCGAGCGCGGCGGCCGGTTGAAGCCACTGGAGACCTGCAGCCTGGAGCGGCAGCGTTCTGAAGAACGGTGATGAGACGGCGAGCGGATGTACGGCGGAACCGAGATCATGCACAAACCCGGGAAGCGTAATTTCGGCTGACTGTGTTCCGCCGCCGATATTCCCAGCCGCCTCGAAAACTTTTACGCGGAGGCCGGCCTGCGCGAGGCGGATGGCTGCGGCGAGTCCATTCGGTCCGCTCCCGATGACTGCAGCTTCGCCTTTCATCGCACCATAAGTGTAGCTATGAAGATTCTGGCGTTGAATGCGGGCAGTAATTCGCTGAAGTTCCAAGTAGTCGACCAATCGGAGGGCGGCAAGCGGTTTGGTACAAGTCTGGTCTCAGGAGGGTACGACAACATCGGCAAAGAAGGCGGCACCTTTTCGCTGTACGAGGGCAAGCGGGTCAAAACGCAAACCGCCGTTCAGGCTAA
>JAFAUR010000621.1 GCA_019243205.1 Acidobacteriaceae bacterium
CAGCTGTTGGAGCCGGCTCCTCTGGTTCTGTTGCTCTCATGGAGCTACGTCCTTTCTGGTCCTATTGCCTTGGGGTTTAGCTCCGCCGCATTCGGCTGGGACCAGCACCGCAGTTTGGTTCGGGAGCTCCGGTCGCCCTCGGGCCCCTCCACCCCGAAACCAAACTATTGCCAGCCTAATCCATCCCAAAACAATTTACACAGAACATGTTACAGAGCCATTTCGTGACACGCCTGGCAATCGATCTGAATACAATCGGGGAAGACTACTGCAGTTCGTCTACTTCCGACGGCAAATCAGAATACTTTACCTGCCGTTGGTTCGACGGACGACTTTTTGATCGGTTAAGTACGTTCCACCTGAAACAGCAGCAGGTTGTTACCTTTGAACGATGTCAGGTCTCAGAAACGTGGCCAGAACTATTCTACAACGTTCGTGTATTAACGCCAAGCGATGACTTACAAAAAGAACTAACTGTTCCAGTTTGAACCGTTCTTGATCATAACCAGAAACGGGCACTTAGCTTTCACACCGATCTCGTTCCAGTCGCTTCACGAATAGACAGAGCCCGTCGCCATCCCACCACAACAACTTCACTAGATCGCCACGCCGCCCCCGAAAGACAAACACATGGCCGCCGTAGGATCCTGCTCGAGCACGGTCTGCACCGCTGCGCTCAAACCCGTAAAGCCGCACCGCAGATCAGTGACTCCCGCCGCGATCCAGATCCGCGCTCCGGCTGGCGGTGCAATCATCCCGCCAGATACTCCAATAACCTGCAGATGACCGCTGCATCGATGCAGCCGCCCACCGTCACCCGCACACCCCGCGCTTCCATGATCACGCTGCATTCCTGTTTCGCTTCTGGTGCACCAGCCGCGACGCCCCCCGCCACTTGCACCGGAAGCAAAGCCGAACGCTTGCTTTGTTGCATGCTCTGGCGGTGCTGTTTGCGCCACTTATGGATCTGACTTGGGTTCACACCGTACACACTCACCACGGTATCGATCGTCGTACCGGCTTTCAAGGAAGCCTGTACAATCCTCTGCCGTTCCGCCATCGTCCACTTGCGGCGCTGTGCTTTTACTGCTTCCGGCTTGCTGCTGCTCTGAGCTGATCCGTCCATCCCCAAAGCATCACCCAAATCCCCTATGCTTTGCTAGACGGTGCTCGCCGTACGCTTACGACCAGTTCCTGCGGAAGCTGTTTACGAAGATGAACGCGGGTCGGCGAGAGCGGTTCGCCTAAGAACTGCTGCAACGTCGTCCATTGTCGAACGGCGGCTGGATTCCACGCGGCGGGAGCGGGTGAGGGTGACACCGGGCAGTCTGATTCACGTTCACCGAAATACATATTCGGTGCACAGCCGATCCCTGTGACTGGGCTTCTCGTCAACTTGGATTAACAAAGCCATGGCCGTTACGCCCGATGTAATACCGGCCCGGCACAACATGGAGCACCCGCATCGGGAGCCTCCGGGCAACCGACGCAACTTTCGAGACGAATTTTTACCTCAACACGAGATCAAGTTCCTTTTCGGCGGATTCGACTAGCGCGCTGGCGACTAGGATGGACGTAAAAGCGTCCTCAGCAGTGATGACCGTTGGCGCTTTGGATTGAGCGACGCATGACACGAAATACGAAAGCTCCGCGGCGAGCGCACCTTCAACTCTATTTCGAATACGGGGGACGATGGTGGTGTCCGGGATCTCGAATCCGGTGTCTTTCCAGAGTGCGAGGCCACTGTGAACAAAGTCAATCGAGGCTACACCTCGATCGGTGATCACGTGCAGCAGGTCGTCACTCGAAATGCCTGCCGCATCGGGAGTGAGCCAGGTGCATTCAATGACGCCGATAGCGCCACTTTCGAATTCGAGTATGCCCCACATCACATCCGGCGTGGCATTACCGCAAATGTTGCGATGAAAGCCGCGTACCTTTCTCACCGCGCTCTTCGTGTACCAAAGGAGAACGTCGATGTCGTGGATGGCGGCCGCAAACACGGGATGTGCACGTGCGTACTTCCGGCGAGTTTCTTTCGTCCGGTTTCGTCTCGCCTGAATAGACACAATGGTTCCCAGTTCACCATTGACGAGCTTTTCTTTGATGAGCGCATACCGCGGTTCAAAACGAAGAATGTGCCCGGGCATCAGAATCACATGTGCTTCGGTTGCGGCTTCGATCATCCGCTGCACTTCCGCTGTATTTGTGGCAACCGGCTTCTCCACCAGCATGTGTTTGCCGGCACGCGCTGCGGCCAGAACGGGCCCAAGATGGTCCGACTCGGGTGTGACAATACTAACGGCGTCCAACTCGGCGAGCCCGCAGAGCTCTTCGTATCTGGTGAACCGATGTGGAATCTGTAATGCACGCCCGACTTCATCGACACGATCGCCCGCGGTGTCGGCAATTGCGATCACGTCTACGTTCGGTAATCCTCGGTAGGCGGCGAGATGCTCCACGCCCCAGCGACCTAAGCCAATTACACCAACGCGGATATTCTTTTCGCGTGTCAGCATGTCGCGAACAGACAAAGAGAGCGGCTTACGGTTTTGGCACGGGAGTGAAACAACTTAGCCGTTTGCTCCGAAGAAGAAAGCATTTGCGGTCCCATACAAGATTTTTTGCCGATCCAAATCAGACAGGAAGGAAAGATGATCCCGAATGAGCGAAATACTGCCCTCATAGCTACCGTCTACTGTTTGAAACGGGGCATCTGAACCCCACATGAGACGATCTGGACCGTACGCCTGATATAAAGCCTCAATCAGCGGTTCCAAATCCAAGTACGGCGGCTTCTTCATTCCCAATGCGTAGAATGCCGAAATCTTGATCATGACTCTCGGGAAGCGTGAAAGCGAGCATAATACCCGGATATCGTCTTCGAGGATCGGACCAGCCATCCCGATCCGTCCCATGTGATCGATGATTATTGGGGTTTCCGGACATTGAGCACACAGATCGCCAACTGCGGCCAATTCGCGCGGGTTTGTGAGCACGCATAGGGCGAAGTTACCTTTTGCGCCGCGATGACACATCCTTATGATGCCTGGTTCATTTGACCAGAGACTTCCGCGCCCTTCGATTACAATTCGAAATCCACGTATACCCCTCTTAATGAGCTCTGTTGCCATGTCCGCCGAAGCACTATCGCGATCATCGATTACGGCAATACCTCTAAACTTTTCCGGGTGAGCATCAATCGCGTCGAGCATATACGAGTTGTCAAATCCGTAATAGCTCATCTGAACGAGAACGATGCGAGCCACTCGATTTGCGTCGGCCATCGCCAGGATTTGCCGCGGCTCGAAATGGTCGCAGGCGAAGTTTGCCTTTGAGAAGCCGTTTGCGAGAGGATAGCGCTTCGTATCACGGCTCCAGATGTGGACGTGCGTATCGATTGCTAACTCCGCATCGTGAGTTACTGTCATTGATCGTTCGACCATGTCACGGGTCGTACGTCCTAGTACTTCGCACCCTTCAATGATTAGACAACCCGAGCCCCACGACGGCACAGATCAGCAAAAGCAATCCGATCGCAAGCTGTCGCTTTGAATGCAGGGGAGCACCGGTCCACTCACCTGTGGCGATACCCAATGCGTTGGCAACGACCACCATCGTGGCCATCATCATCGCCCAGCCCAAGGATGGGCCCAGAGCGCCAAGCCGACGCGCACCCGCCCCGTACAAACTGAAACCAGCCATCCAAAGAACCCCCATAGACAACGCAAGCGCACCATCGCGGACGCTGCGTTCCGTTCGATAGAGTTGAGCGGTGTCATTGCGGCGCATCAGGTAAACGGCATATCCGCCATTACAAATGAACAACGGGAGCGCGAGAAACGTCCATATGGCGTTCGTGGCCGAATAATCAGGCGCGCCAAGCAGATGCGCCTTTTCAGCGATTTCTCGTCCAAAAAAGAATCCAAGATTACCGGACCCCGAAAGGAGTCCGGAAAGGAGGCAAATCGCTAAGCCGCGACTATATGACCGCGGCCGGGCGGAATCTGACTCTCTCCATTTTCCGGACAACGAGCAAACGGTAACTCCCAAGAGCATCAAGGTTAGCCATGCGACGGTTACGATTACGGTATGCGGTGTCCGCGTCTCGTGCGTCGCTATCAACGGGACCAATGTACCGATAGCCGCAGACGTGCCGAGAATGATCGCAAATCCTAACGATAGACCAACCGCCTCTATCGCCAAGCCAAAGAACAAGGCACCTAGTCCCCATCCTATTCCGAAGACGGTGACGAGGAGCAACACTGAAAAGGAAATGTCGCGGTACACGCTGAATAAATGTGGAACTGTGATCAGCGCCAATATCCAAGGCGATAAGAAGTAAGCCGTTGCAGCGAAGATAAACCAATAATTTTCCCAAGCCCATTTCCGGATCGCCTTAGCCGGCGCCAGAAAGCTTCCCTGACATACACCAGCGAGAAGCACTAACGTCGAGCCAGAAGTAAGTGATGCTTCCATGTCAGTGCAGCGCTTTTGCCCCAGGTGTGGCCAGTCTCCTTATCTGGCGTTCCTGGAATCCCGCTCCGCGCGGGGCAATCGAGACGACTACTTTCATACTTGTCCGTTATCACGTGCGCCGATGAGCTGGTGAGCGGCTAACGCATAAATTTTGCAAGCCTGGATGATACTCTCGGCGCCAACCCACTCGTTGGCTGCGTGCGCAACCGATATCAAGCCTGCGCCAAAGGAAGGCACGGTGGGAATGCCGGCGCCTAATTGAAATTTGGGAGAATCCGTCCCTGCGGGATAGATACTAAGTGGCGGCCTAAACCCAAGCACATGGTCAGAAGCGTCGGACAGCGCTTTGACGATCGGGAGATCGGGTGAGACTTCAGTCGGCGCTATCCAATCGGCGGGAGAGGGACGGAAACGCAACTCGGTCTTGAGACTCGGATCCCGGGCGCTGCACTCCGCCAAGAATTGTTCGAGATCACGCACGAGATCTTCCCGCCGCATGCCGGGAACGGTTCTAATATCCGTTGAGAACTCCGCATACCCTGGATATACACCGAAAAACACGCCGCCCTCCAGCTTGACACCGAGGTTGACGGTAACGCCTTTCGGATACAGTGGGTGAGGTATGAAGTGTACCTTGAACTCACGGCTCATGCGTAGCATGAGTTCTGCAGCCTTTAGACTAGCGTTGACGGATGGCAAACGGTCTGAAAGGCTGCTGTGCATCTGAGTACCATGAACGCCGATAGTGAAGCAGCAGACTCCGCGACAACCGATGTGAAGATACTCCCATTCACGGTCGATGCCCGGGGGTTCGCCGATGAGCGCCATATCTGCTTTGATGCCGTATTCCGATGCAAGAAAATGTGCGCCATAGCGTCCCCCGCCCTCTTCATCGGCGACTAAAACGAGCAGAAGATTGCCGCGCGTACGACCGAGTTGGTTCAGTGCGGCCGCGGCGTACACAAACGCTGCAACGGCAGCCTTCATATCAGCGGCGCCAAGTCCGTATAACTTCCCGTCGAGAAGCGTTGGCGTAAACGGATCGGTTTTCCACAACCCACGAGCAGTGCCGACGGGCTTGGTATCCGTATGACCGCAATACAGCAGCGTAGGTCCATCACCGCTTCCCGTCAGGGTACACAGAACGTTAGGACGTTCAGGAACTGCACCTACGCACGTGACGTTATGCAGACCGAGTTCATGCAGCTTCGCATCGATAACAGCTGCGACCTTCCGTTCATCGCCGGGTGGTGTCTCGCTCGGGGTTGAGATGAGACTGCCGGCGAATTCGATGATGTCCTCGCGCCAACCTTCGACTATGTCCGTCAGCTGTTGTGTGCGTGTGGGAAGCTGCACAAGGAGGTTATCGCATGACTCTCACGGCTTCACAACCACAACTTTCTTACAGCCTTGGTCGAAAAAAGTGACCGACTAAACGGAACGATTTTCTTTGATGTAGTCGCCGATCTGGGTGGCCACAAGATCTGCGGATCGAAGCGCGGTCTCCTGGCTGGATCCCGCAATGTGGGGTGTAAGCGTGACATTTGAGACGCTCAACAAGGGGTAGCCGGCCGTGACGGGCTCAACATCATAGATATCCAGAGCGGCACCTGCAATCCAGCCTTCCACCAGAGCACGATGCAGGGCAACGTAATCGACGAGTGATCCGCGAGCAGTGTTTATAAGATGAGCTGACGACTTCATTTTTCTCAGTTCTGGTTCGGCAATCATACGAACGTTTTCGCGTGTAGCCCGAGCGTGTAGGGAAACGACGTCGGCCTCTGAGAGAACGCTGTCAAGCTCGGAATAGTGCGACTTCCCGGGATCAAGAGTCTCAGGAGCAACGAACGGATCGTAGACAAGAACAGTCATGTCAAGACAGGAGAGTAAGTCCGCTACGAGCCGTCCCACGTGACCATATCCTATTACTCCGGCTTTCTGACCGCTGAGTTCGCGGGGGGCTCTTTCGAAGCGATAACAGTCACCGCGCCAGATCCCGTTGTGCATTGCCTGATTGCATTCAGCGAGGCGTTTCAATTGCGAGAAAATGAGACCGACTGTGAATTCGGCCACAGCTCGGGAATTCCGACCCGGTAGGTTTACGACGCGAATGTCTCGCGCATTGGCGGCGGAGACGTTGACGCTGACCGGCCCGCCTCGTGCGACACCTATGAGACGCAGATTAGGTGCGGAGTCTATGATGCGCTTGGTCACGGCGCCATAATCTGTGACGATTATGTCAGCATCTCGCGCGGCCTCCGCAATGGCAGCCACATCGCCAACTGCCTCATGCACTTCTTCCACATCGTGAAGGGGATCATCCGGCCATAGGGTCTGGACCTCACGGAACTCGGCCCTGATCCCGAGCCGATCAAGTTCACGCGCGATGGCAGCCCGAAACATCTCGCAAGTGACGAACAGGTCGCCGATGATCAGGATGTTCCAGGTACCGGTCTGCAAGCAAGAATCCTTTTTGTTTCGGAGATGATTTACGCGCCGGGCGCCCGCCACATCGGTGTTACCAGGTTGCGATCTACGAGGCTCATGCTCTCGTCCAATACGCGCTTCCAGCGCTCATAATGATGCATGTACTGGTGATGATTGTCCAGGTTTGACTCAACGGTCCTCTCGATTGTCACCCAGTCTTCTGCGGCTTCATGCAAACTCCGGAATCGCCCGGTCGCTACGGCGACACACATGGCGGCGCCCAAACAAGCTGTTTCCTTTACGGTCGGAATCAACACATCTGTCCCGAGCACGTCTGCAACTATGCTCGGCCACAGAAAGCCGCTTGCGGACCCGCCACTGAAAGTTATGCGCTCGGGCGTAGACCCAGTAATCTCTCGCAATATCGACAGATGGCCGTAAGTGACGTAGGCGGCGCTTTCCCAAAGCGCGCGAATGCAGGCAGCTCTTCCCGTTCGAGCCGGATCATAAATGGCGAAGTTCAGAAAGCTCGGCGATGGATGTTTCCACGTTCTGGAGTTCTGAATGTTAGAGAACAGAGCAAGTACGCCATTGGCTCCAATCGGCATTGCAGCCGCGAGCTTTTCCATCAAGTGGTATGGATTTTCGCCACGCAGATGAGCTTTTTCAACTTCCGGCTGGCAAAATCCATCCCGGAACCAGCGCGCCTGCTGGCCGATGAGGAAGGCGATGCCTTCAGTCATCCACGAGCATGGGGTAACGTGACATAGCGTCCTGAGGCGAAAATTCTGATCGATGGCAGGATAACTAGAGATAGCGGCAAGCTGCCAGAATGTCCCTCCCACAAGTCCCCAGGTTCCAGGCGAGATACTCCCCATACCTAGTAATGCCATCTGGGTGTCTGCGCCGGCGGTCACGACGGGCGTGCCTTCCTTCAATCCCGCGTGCATTGCCGCCGCTTTGCTGAGTTCACCGACGACGGTTGCCGGCTCGTATATAGGAGGGAAAATGCTCTGCGGGAGAGAACAGAGGCTAATTGTCTCCGAGGACCAATTGCGCTCATGGAGATTGAACAATCCCGAGCTGGAGCCCACCGTGGGATCAGTAACTATGTTGCCAGAAAGCTTGAAAATGATCCAATCACTGATCATGTTGACATGGGCGGTGCCTTCGAGAATCGCCGGCTCGTGCTTTTGAATCCAACGGAACCGCGCCGGCGAAGTGATCGCCAGCCAATCTCCGCCCAAATTGTAAAATCGCTCGGCAACTCGATTCTCGAGAAGCTCAATGACTTCCTGCGCGGCGCGTGCATCGATATTAGGGCAGGCCCAGATCTCGGTGCCGTCTTTGTCATATAGGACCATGCCCTCTCGCATGCTCGTGGCCGAAATGCCGATGATCTGGGTTGGGGAGATGTTTGCTTCGGCTACAACCTTCTTGATGCAGTAAGTGAGCGTTTCCCAAGCCTCTCGGGTATCGAATACCTGCGAACCGGGATATTCAAGAATGGTCTTGGGCAGCCATTCTTTGTGAGCGCTGCCAACTTGCTTTCCGGCGCAATCGAACAGGACGGCTCTGCCACCGCCGGTGCCTGCGTCCAGAGTCAGGATGTACTCAGATGAATTCAGCGTTGCCACCTTGAAAGGTTGATCTCGAACTCGGCAATGGTAACTCCGAACCCAGCATGTTTATAGGGACTGAATGAGGCGATTGCCGCCTGTTGTGGACGCGGGGCATTTTCGCCGTCGTGATCCCGAGAGTTAACGGCCCGAAGTATCGCTCCGGTGGACTCCTGGGAAGCCGTATCGAGCGGTTGCTCGCGACCGGATTCATCCAGAATAATTTGAGAACGCACCTCCACTAATTTTTCGTAGAAGTCGTAGAGGAGGACGTTCGGCGTGCCGTTTTCGGCGATTTGGACGAGCCGAGGATGTCCCCAGAATGCCCATCTCCAGGTTGGCCAACCTGGATCGAACGCCCGCGAGTAATTGTCGGTGATGAACCTGAGGCGAAGAGTCGTTGCGCGGGTGTCCGTAATCTCGCCGACCGGGATCTCCCAAGGCAGCCAGCCACTGTCCTTCTTAAACAAGGCACGTCGAAAGATCGTCTGCCAGCTGCGCTTACTGTGTTTTTGAATCGTGAAAACGGTGCCCAAACAGAAGAAATCGATTCGATGATTCAAGCCGAGACTGGTTAGAAGAATTATCTGGCCCGGGCGCGCGGCATGTGGGTTCGGAAGAATATCGGTCATCTTTTCCCATCGGGGAAGGCTAGGACCGGATGCGAGACCGCGGAGCGAACCAGCGCGAGCATTCTTCTGCTCGAGTTGCGCGGGCCTCAAGCCCGTTTCGAACATGATCCGGTTGCAGAGCTTTTCCAGATCGCTCGTCACCTCTGCGCCTTTGACGCCGAGGCTTGTATCTTCGTAGTTGCAGTTGTAGAGAGTCTGACTTTGCCGGGCGAGGTTCAGAGCTTTCGAAGAGTTCGCCCATATCTCGCTGAGTTCAGGCTGTTCTGTATTCAGCAATGCATTCGCGTCACGCCAGCGCAGGGCTGCGTCGGCGAGCAATCGTGAACGGCGGAATGCCACTGCCGCGAGCCGTAGGCGTTCCGTCTTGAAAAGCTTGTCCGCCGCTGGATCATACCCGTCCCAAGCGAACTGGCCGGGAGAATAGGACGGACGGAGGATGTCGGGGTCGTTTCCAGTAAAAGACTTGTATGCCGAAGTGGCAAGAGCGTCGCCGCTGTCGGCCATAGGAGATAGCAGTTGTGCCTCGCGGCTCAACGGGCCGCCGAGATACCAAGTGGCATGGCGTTCTCGCGGGTCCTGAAGAGGAACCATCCATTCGTTGACACACGAGTCGGTTGAGTAAGCCTGCGCGATCAGGGTTCCGGCTTTGTCGCCGTAGTATCTACGATAGGCATAGTCAAGAAAACCGAACGCATCCTCATTGTTAATGCCCGGCACTCCCTTATGCCGCCATTGGTATTGTGCGGCTAAATATCCGAAGACCTCTGTCAAACTCCATTGAAAGATGTATCCCATGGAGCCGAAACCGCCTGCGTCACAGAGCCGCTGTTGTTTTTCCCGCTCCTCGGCCAGGTCGATGCCGGTGGGGTTGTGGTCACGGTCGTTGTTAATCGAAGGAACCCGATAGCGGCCACTTGCCGCGCCACCGCGTCCGCCTAATGTGGCAACGCGCGCACCTCCGAGCAACTGCACATAGTCACTCTCCTTGTCTTCGAAGATGACGAAAGGCACCTTACGGCCCTGCTTCTCATCAACGAGAGCTAACCAGCGCGCACGTTCCTCGCGAGATTTGCTCTCATCCATGATCCGCCGCAGAAGAAAATGTGAAATGAGATAAGTCTCCGGTTGCATACTTAGCTCCTGAGCGATTTCATCGATGAGTGTGTCGAACGTTCGAAACAGCCAAGTGTAGTATTCGAGATGAACTCCGAGGGGCGGCTTTCTACAGTCTGTCTCGGTTACCGACGAGAAGCCATACTTCTGCGCCCACGGCGCCCAGAAGGTTCGGTAGCAATCCTGGTCTTGATTTGGGACGTGATACGTTTCGGGATCTTCAAAAACGAACCCATTAAAACCGAGCTCGAGAATTCGCCTTAGAAACGCGCGCCAGTAGGGTTGTACTCCCGGAGCAAACGGCATCGCTTCGGCGACGGGGCTTTGCGAATTGGTTTCAGTATGCTCGAGTACATAAGTGCCGTTATACGTGTTCTTGCCGATGTACGCGTGAACTTTGATGCCGCGCTCATTTGCATAGCGGATGACGTCAGGGAAAAACTCCTGCCGAATATTCGGATGCATAAAGCGGTATGGGATTTTCTGCCCGGTTTGTGGATCGACGTGAAAAGAATCAAATTGAGCCGTGGTTTCCTCGTAACCAGGTAGAGTGAACGGCCAAGCTCCGTACATGCAGACGGCCCAAGCATTGCATTTCTGCAGTAGCGACCAATCAGCGAGCCACTTCCACTCGGCAGCCGACCAGTTTCCGATATCGAACCCTTCGCGACGGGCAAATCCGGCGTACCAGGTCAGCTGCGGGGAAAGGCAACGCCAACTCAGATCCGGCCAGTCTCGGATGTGAAGACAAGGCAGTGTGTTCCTACTGTCGCGGCGGCCCTCAATAATAAGTTGATTGATGGTCTGGACGCCATAGAGCATTCCCTGCTTTCCCTTGCCGACGATGGTAATGCCGGCTTTGGTCGTATTGATGATGCTTGCTTCAGAGACGGTGCCCGCGGCGGCAAGCCAGGAATTATCAGCGGTTGACAACCAGGCCTTGTCATAACCCTCCTCCAGAGAACCGATCTTCACGCTGAGAGTTCCGGCCGAGGTTCCGACGTACTGGTCGAGTGATTTCATTGCCATGGACAAGGTGGGAGTGCGCGCCTGCCGAAAGCGGAAGCTCGGTGTTCCGATTGAGATTTCACCTTCAGAAAGGGAAATTTCCTGCGGGTACGGGAGGAGATTCAGGCCAGCAGCGGGCTCATTCTGGGTTCGAGCACCGCTGGTTTGCGCGCAGATCGATTCGGTTGTGAATGCGCGCAGTGCCGGCAATGATGAGCTAACGAGGAAGTCGCGTCGATTCATTCGGCATGGAGAGGAATATCAGAAGCGCCGGCCAACGTTGGAGTCATCCCACACTTCTTTTTCGCCCTTAGCCTTAGCAATGTTGTTGAGATCGACTAGCGCCTCCGAGATCCCCTCCTTGATACG
Source organism: Acidobacteriaceae bacterium (assembly GCA_019243205.1). Classification (GTDB taxonomy): domain Bacteria; phylum Acidobacteriota; class Terriglobia; order Bryobacterales; family Bryobacteraceae; genus Bog-105. The sequence goes on from JAFAUR010000621.1 coordinate 11,648, forward strand.
GCCAATTCTGTCTCTATCGTCAAACTGAGCTTCGACGTCTTGAAGGATCCGTAATGAGGAAACCAATCCTTCTTTGTACTTGAGACGACCTGCTGTATTGAGATACGGCTCCATGAGGTAGGTAGCAGGACCAGGACTTGCGCCGAACAGATTCGTAAGGTGCAGTTCGCCAGGAATGCCGCGTTTATCCTGCCCCAAAATCTCCTGCTCATTCCATTGATCGAAGTACGAGGCTTCCGCGGTTTGGAAGACGCCGATAAGCTTTCGATGTGCTGCCTGGTTCTTAGGCCGGTACAGTGCTTCGAGCGTGTCGGAAAGCACATCGTCGATGCTTCGGTCGGGCTTCTTCATGATTCTGCCGCCGAACGCGATATTCACCTCCGTGCCTGCGTTCACGACCGGGCCCTGGTAGTACATGATCCCGCGGCCGCCAGCATTGTACAAATCCGCTATGTGTTTGCCACAACGGGCGGTGTAAGGCAGGAACCATCGATTCCGATCCCAGCGTTGGGGCGGGTAAACCCAAATCCCGCCGGAGGTTCCGTACGCGCAATGCAGGCTCTTGATGAAAGACGGTTGTTCAGAAGGCGGAATATACGTTCCGCGGTGGCCCTGGTCGACTAAGCAATCGACCTTCTTGCTGAGATCAACTAGGTATGCCTTCTGTGCCTCGTTGAGGCCTTGTCCCCAAGTACTGAAGTTCTGGATTGTCGCAATGAGAAGGGCGCTCGGTTTCTTCTGTCGAATGTGCTCAGCCATCCGGCCCGTGACATAGCAGTGGTACGCCACGCTGTCGGGCCATTTTTCCATGCATTCGTTCGTCCGACATCTGCCTTGATCCGCCGACTCCAGATGAAACCCATCGAAGTCGTAGTTGTCCATCACGTAATCGAAGATGCGGTACCCCCACTGCCACGACTCCTCGCGCAGAGGGTTCATGATGTGCTTGTTATCGCTCTGAACGGCCGGATTCTGCTTGATAATCTCATCCAGCCCCCAGTTCATGATGCCCGAAGGGAAAGTGATGACTTTGATCTTGCGGTCGTGGGCAGCTTTCAATATCTGGTTGATACGCCGAATCCGGTCTTTATCGGCCGCGCTTTTGATGTCAACGGGCCAGCCGTAGGTACTCCAAAATCCGATCGGGTCGATGATGTTGTAGCCCGATGCGGCCTGCGCATCCAGCGCTCTTATGATGCCATCGACGGTTCTGTCGTCCAGAACTCCATAAGGCCAGTTTTCTAAGGGCATCGACTCGTTTCGGACATCATTAATCCAGACGTCGAAAGCAATTCGATAGTTGTACTCCCTATTAGAAATACCCGGCGCGGCTTGTTCGTTTCGCAAGCCGGCAGCCATCCCGAGCCCACCGGCTGAGGACAGCTTGAGAAAGTCACGACGACGAATATGCATACTTGATTCCATGTTCTTTGCGCTTGCACACCGTTCGGCCAACCCACGAGACTCACGCAACCATTTTCACTGCGCAGTTTCGCCGGCTTCGGACTTGCTAGAAAAGGAATTTAATTCCAAACTGCACGTTACGAGGATCGCTTGCGGCAACGATGGTTCCAAACTGTGGAGTTCCAAAGACCGTGTTCGGAGGAGCAAAGTTCGGGTGGTTGAAAATGTTAAACGCCTCAGCCGTGAATTGCACGCTCAGCCGTTCCCAAACAGTCGTTTGCTTCTGGAGAGCCATGTTCCAGTTCTGAATTCCGGGGCTCTGAAGTGGATGTCGTGCCGCGTTTCCGAAGATATAGTTGGGAACTCCTATTGTGCCGCCCGCAGGGGCAACAAAACACGCCGTATTGAAGAACATCGCTACCTTTTGACCGCTCGAGCGTCCCGAGCCTAAGTTTGGATTGCAGATCTCGTCAGGGTAACCCGTGCCTCCATTGTTGAGATTGTCGTAGCCCAGGGTTACGGTGGTTTGGTAAGCACCGCTATACATCTGAGTAAGAACTTGGAATTGCCATCCGCTGACAAGCTTGTCGACAAACCCGGATGCGCCCCCAAGCAGAGTGTGACCTCGGCCGAATGGCAACTCATAGATGTAGCTGAAGGTTAGCGCGTGCCTGACATCGAACTCCGCGTTGCTTCTTTCCTTCGACAGATTATTCGGCTGCTGAAACGTAACGCTTTGCGACTCAATGTAGGATCCATCGGTATTGTCGATTACATGTCCCCAAGCGTAGGAGACTATAAAGGACACGCCGTTTGCAAATCGGCGCTGGGCTTTCAGCTGTAGTGCGTTGTACGTGGAATTGCCATCGGACCCTGCCAGAGCTACCGTTGCGTTAGTGAATGGCCGGCGTGGGTTAATCGGTCCGGGGCCAGGAGGAGCCAAATCCGTGAAGCCACCCCCAAACAAGTGTGTGCCTTTATTACCGACGTACCCCGCGGAGACAAGGTTTGCACCAAACGCCTGCTCCACAGTAAAATTCCACTGCTGGATATAGCCGTCGAGAATATGAGGGACCATACCGGATGCACTGATCCCAGTAGCGCTTGTTCCGACGAGCGGATTGCTCTGATTATAAGTTGGGAGATCGGTGAGTTGGTACGTCGCACTATATGAGGCAACGAACGGCGGATTCAGAGACATATTCACGTATGGATCCGTGGTGAGTGGCTGCCAATACATGCCGTAGCCGCCACGTATAACCGTATTGTTTAGGGCCCTGTAGGCAAATCCGACCCGAGGCGACCACAGATACTTCGGACTGTCAGTCAATGCTGCTCCGAACGGTGAGACGGGTGAGCAAACGCCGGACGGGCAACCTGGTGCGTGCGACCGTGGAAAGATTTCCTGTGCTATTGGCGGTGCGGACAGATTCCAGTTCGTCAAGGTGCCGCTGTGTGTAATCCAGCGTTGGTCCAGGTCCCATCTCAACCCCAAGTTGAACGTCAACTTCGGGCTGAACTTCCAGTTATCCTGGAACCAAATACCGTCCTGCCAGCGCCATAGGTCCTGATAGAACTGCCCAGCCAGGACACTGACGCTCCGCGGATACCCCAAGAGGTAGTCTGCAAGCGGAGATCCACTGAATGTTCCGTTGTAGGACCAAGAACCCGTAGGGCGAATCACCTCGGGGAAGTTATGGAATTCACGGTCAACATTGCCCCCCATGCTCATGCTATGAGAACCGTGGGTGACAAAAAACAGCAAGTCGAAGAAGTAGCTGTTGCCGTAAAACGTTCGAGGACGACCGAACAGCGAGCCGCCCAAACCGCTGTAGCCTGTGACGCTGACGCTCGGTGGAGCTCTTAGAGAATCCAGAGGCGAGTTAGAAAATCCGAACGCATTAGGGGCAACACCCAACTCCGTCAGCATGTTGGCGTGCTTGGAATTGTCAGTCGATTCGTCCTGATATGTGCGGTTGTATGAAAACCGAAACTGACCAACGGAAGTAGGCGAAAACGTGCGCGTCAGTTGAAATTCAGCATTGTGGCCGATATTCGATACGGGCCGCAGGAAGTCTGCGATATACCAAGGAGTAGATGAATCGGCGGTTGTGTAGTAGTATCGACCAAACAGGCTGGTCTTATCACTGATCATGTGGTCGATGCGAGCAACGTACGTATCGTAGTTGATCGGTGCTGGCGCTGTGATCCGGTAATTGCCCTGCCCCACCGGCACATTCGTGTTTGGAAGCGGAATCCAATCGTTCAAATACTTGGCGCTTTGCGGACTCACGGGTATCTGGTTGCCCGGGAAAGGCTGCTGCGTGAGCGGATTGATTATTGGCTTCGGGAAATCGGATAGATTCCCGCTGCGCTGCGCAGCAGTCGGGTAGTCGCCAACGAGGGTTTGTCCTTTTCTTTGTCGAAAGCCTTCATAACCGCCAAAGAAGAATGTTCGATCTTTTAGAATTGGGCCGCCGAGCGCCGCGCCGAACTGATTTCTTCTGAGCGACGACTTTTTGGTATCAAAAAAGTTCCGGGCGTCGAGAACATCATTGCGAAGGTATTCCCAGGCGCTGCCATGGAATGTGTTCGTCCCGTTCTTCGTGCTGGCGCTAACTACGCCACCCGCGCCACCAGCGAACTGGGCGGTGTAATTGCTAGTCTGGACACGGAACTCGTTCAGAGCATCGAGCGGGGGGACAATGAGAATGACTTGAGTTTCGAGTGCTGTCAGCCAGGCGCCGTCCATGTAGTAGGCGTTGTTACCGCCCCGGAGGCCATTGAGCACGACGTTCTGTGGGTACACGGGCGAGGTGACAGCTTCTCCTGCCGTTGTGCCATGAAAGGGCACCGCGCCGGGGGCAAGATAGTTCAACGACACCCAGTTTCTGCCATTGATGGGAAGGTTTTCGATTTCTTTCGTCGTAATGAGCTGGCCAACGGTGCTGGATTCAGTCTGAAGCTGCACTGCCTCGCCCGCAGTTACGCTGACTGTCTGTGAAACTGCGCCAACCGTGAGACCGACGTCCACGGTCGAGATCTTGTCCACCTCGGCCAGCACGTGCGTCACTATGCTTTTCCTGAATCCGCGCGCCTCAACAGCAACCGTATATGGTCCAGGGATGAGGTTTTCGACCCGATACGCCCCTGCACTCGAGGAAACTGTGACGACTTCGACATTTGTGGTCTCGTTGGTAACTGTGACTCTCGCGTCGCGAATCACGGCTCCTGAGGGGTCTGTGATGGTTCCGGTGATTCCAGATGCGCCTATTTGAGACCACAGCTGAACCGGAAGGCACCCGAGGATCGCGACGATCCAGAATCGGCTTCCATCTTTCCGAAGACTCAGCAAACTGGTTTCGTTGCTCACGATTCCTCCCGCAGCAGCACGCCAACGAACCAAGGAATACCTCAGATGTCGCCCGATTCCGCTGTAAGTGTCAAGAAAAATAAAGTTACAGGCTTGGTCTAATCTACTGACCAGAGTTCGGAATGGCACTCTCGATGAGATCGCGACGATTTTTCGCCTTTTCTCGGGCATCGATAACGTCTCGATCGGCGTACAGCAAAGCTGGCAATGACAGGAGAGCGTGCTGCATCCGCCATGCAAAGCATACATGTGTCGCGGAGACGATCGGTGACTTGTCGCGGAACGAGCCACACACCGCAAGCTGTGCAAGCAGAAATCCGTCCGCTGCGAGGTAGGACCTGCATCGGTAGGGTGTGTTCGTAGCACGTCAAGATGTCCGCTTTAAATAGCAAGTGAAATGTCCGGTTTTGGGTTGGGCTTCGTTTTTGCACATGTGGAACGAAATGCGAAGCCGGAGGTTCGGTCCAGGCCGGGCAGCGCCCGCCCGCAGGGTTTAGCCTGGACCGGTTCTCCGGGCTTCGCGTACGATTGGTTCCACAAAACGAAGCCTTAGCTTTCATGCTGCTTGCTGCGCCATCGGCGCACGTGGCGTGCCACGCCGTTTCGGCGCTTGCGGCGGCAGTTTATCGCTCGCGTACTGGGCAATGACATGGGGGCCGTAACGGATCGATACGCGCCCGTCCAGGTGTTCGTGAACGATCACGGTTTGTCCGGCCAGGGTGTTGCGCCAGCGCGTCTTTTCCAATTGAAAGACTCGATTCTCAACCGAAAGCGTATTGTCCTGGTTCACGGTGCGTTCGTGCTGCACACTGAAAATCCAATCGAGATCGGGACGCCGGGAGCGCACGAAAGCGCTCCCTTTCTGGGCCGCCGGAACTGCGAACTTAGCGTTGAACTCGGTAATGTATTCACAGCGCAAGAACTCGTTGGCTCGCTCCAGATCGTGAATCCCGCGTAGCCGGAGCTCCTGCGGTAGGCGCCCCTGCCAAGTGCCGTAACTGCGTTCCATGCGCCCGCGCGCTTGCGGCGAATAGGCTGGAATCATTTTGATCCCTAACTCCTGCAGCGCCCGGCCCACCTGCGTCGGACGGCCCGGATCCACACGCTCGCCGCGCTTCGGTGTCACAAAGAAATGTCCGGCGCGGTCGCTGTATAACGAGCAGAACAGCCCTTTACCCTCGATGACTTCTCGTAGCGC
>JAFAUR010000686.1 GCA_019243205.1 Acidobacteriaceae bacterium
CCGTCCCCGAGCCCGGATTTTACGGGCTTCTGGCAATCGGCCTCGCACTTCTTTTCGCAATCGTTAAGTATCGCCGCAAGCAACCCGTATAACTTCGTTTAGCGCGATAGCGTCAGTTGCTCCCGAATCAGTCTTTTTCCTCACGTCCGAGCGTATATACTCCCCTGTGTACCGGTACCGGTGTAGGTAGACGACAATCCGGCGTTTCCTGGATTTGGGCGTCGCCGGATTGATAAAATTCATGCAGGCTTCGTCCCTACGTTATGCGGAAGATGCGTTTATTGATGCAGTATTTTTCAAGACTATCGTTCGGTTTCAGTTCGGTGTGTCTGTTTTTGTGTCTTACGGGATGTTACAGCGCGAAAGATTACATCGGACGCGGCGACCGTGCGCTAGCCGATAAGAAAGTAGCCGAGGCCTTATTAGATTATCAAAAAGCGATCCAAAAAAATCCGCAATCGGTAGAAGCATTTCATCGCATTGGAACCATCCAGGCGCGGCTCGGCAACTTTGCGGTGGCAGCGACCAATCTGGAGAGGGCTCTCCAGTTGACGCCGAGCGATGACGCGCTGCGCAGCGAATTAGCTGATGCGGCGCTGTCGCTTTATATGACTGATCCGGGGCGGCCCACGTTCCGTTACGAACAGGTAACGAAACTTTCCCGCGAGCTGTTGGCAAAAAATCCGAAATCGTTCGACGGGTTGCGATTCGAGGGATCTCTGCTGTATGTAGATAACCGCGTGGCCGAAGCCATCGAGGTTTTCCGGAAGGCTAACCAGGTAAAGCCGATGATGCCGGCTGTGATCTTGCCGCTGGCGGACGCTCTACATAAAAACGGGCAGGATGGAGAAGCGGAAAGTCTCGCAACCGAACTGATCCGGCGGCAGAAAGATTACCTGCCAATTTACGACTGGCTTTACGGGGTCTATCAGCAGAAGAACCGGCCGTCGGAGGCCGAGGCTGTGCTGGTTCAGAAAGTGGCGAATAATCCGGGAAACAGCGCGGCCGTTCTGCAGCTCGCGGCCCACTACCGGGCGGCTAAGAAACCGGCGGAAATGGCTGCAACCCTGGATCGGTTGATCCAGCAGCCCAAGCGCTTCCCCGATCGATTCCTGCTGGTAGGCGACTTTTATACGGCAAATCGGGACTGGAGCGAAGCCGACCGCTCGTTCCAAACCGGTATTAAGGAAGATGCCGCCAACGCGCTTGTTTACCGGAAACGGCTGGTGGCCGTATATCTCGGCGAGCAAAAACGGAAAGAAGCGCTGGATCTGTTAAGCCAGTTGATTCAGCAACAGGGCAACGATTGGGAATCGAGAGCGCAGCGGGCGGAAATCTGGATTCAGGGAAAAGACAAACAGGAGGTTCTACAGGCGATTGCCGAATGCCAGGAACTGGTAAGAGTCCAGCCGCGCGATCCGCGGCTTAAGTTCCTGCTGGGGCGTGCGTATTTTGAAAAGGGAGACAAAGATGCCGCGGCGCAAGCGTTCGCCCAGGCAGCGGCGCAGCAGCGGTCCTTTGTGGATCCGCGCGTTGCTTTAGCGAATATAGACCGGCAAAGGGCCAACTATAAAGAAACGGTGCGTATGGCCGACGAGATTCTGGCCATCGATCCCAATAACTTCGAGGGCAAGCTGCTGCATGCGTCGGGTTCCCGCGGGTTGGGCAATCTGGACCAGGCGCAACAGGAATTGGAAACCTTAGCCAGGCAGGCCCCGAAGTCGGCGGATGTTCAGTTGGAAATCGGTTTGCTGACCCTGGCCCGCAAACAGTATACGGCGGCCGAGCGTGTATTTACGGGGCTATATCAATCGGGCCGGTCGGATGTGCGGGCTCTGGCGGCTCTGGCGTCCACCTATTTGGCGGAAGGGCAGGCCGACCGGGCGCTGCAAATGGTAAACGGCGAAGTTAACCGCTTGCCGGATTCGGCCGAAGCGCGGGAACTGCTGGCCGCTATCGCGCTCAACGCGGGCAAACAGGATATTGCTCTGGAACAGTACCAAAAACTCACCCAGATGGCTCCCGATTCGCCTAAGTATTTTGTGGCTTTGGCGGACCTTTTCCGGGGAAAAAGCGATTACGCAAATGAGGTTGCGGCTCTGCAGAAGGCCAGCAAGCTGGCGCCGGAAAATGCCAATGTGGCCGGGCGGCTGGCAATTGCGGAGGATTTTAGCGGGGACAAAAAAGAAGCCGCGGTCGAGTATAAACGTTCTTTGGACCTGGCGCCCTCCGATCCGGCTCTGTTGAATAACCGGGCCTATTTCATTGCGGAGGATGGCGGCAATCTGGATGATGCGCTGGCGTACTCGCAAGCGGCCCTGCGCCAACTTCCCAACAATCCCGCGGTGCTTGATACGCTGGCATGGGTCTACACCAAACGGAAGAACAATGACAGCGCCATTGAGATTCTGGACAAGCTGGTGCGCCAGAACCCCGAAGTGGCGGCATTCCACTACCACCTGGGGACCGCGCTGGCGCAAAAGGGCCAAACCGCCAAGGCGAAAGCAGAGCTTACTATGGCGCTCAACAAGGCGTCCACC
>JAFAUR010000913.1 GCA_019243205.1 Acidobacteriaceae bacterium
GCCCGCGCAAGTTCTGGATATTCTTTCGGACGACATCCATGCCGACACCGCGTCCAGAAAGGTCCGTCACGGTCGCCGCAGTCGAGAACCCCGGTTCGAAGATCAGGTTGTAAATGTCGCTATCGGACAGACCGGCCTCATCCCCGATGAGTCCTTTTTGTTTGGCTTTGCTCAGGATTCGCTCGCGATCCAGTCCTCTGCCGTCGTCGGAGACCTCAATGACAATCTTTCCGCTCTGATGATAGGCAGCGGGTTTGATTCGCGCTGTAGGATTCTTCCCGCTTGCGGTGCGCGCATCCGGTGTCTCAATTCCATGGTCGATGGCATTCCGAACCATGTGTAATAGCGGATCGGCCAGTTCTTCTGCAATCGTCTTATCGAGTTCGGTCTCTTCTCCGTGGATCTCGAGCTCGACCGGCTTTTCACACCTGCGCGAAAGATCTCGTACCATTCGCGTGGTCCGCTGAAACACTTGCCCGATGGTGATCATCCGCATCGCCATGGTGGCGCGCTGAACTTCCGTTGTGATGCGGGCAAGCTGTGACAAATCCGCGAGCAGCTTGGGATCTCTTACCGACGCGAACGAGGGATTGTGGCCGATCAGCGACTGCGTGATTACCATCTCCCCGACCATGTCCATCAGGTAATCCAGCTTCGCCGTTTGCACGCGAACTGAAAACGATTCGCCGGCTTTTGATCGGCGGTTACCGGCGTCTTTCGGGCCGTTATCCATTTGCCTGGTTTGTTCCGAGGCTCGCTCAGCCAAGGCAAACTCTTGCATGCCTCTCTGCTCTGTCGATTCGGAGTCCGTCAAAATGCTAATCCGGCGAACCAGATCCGCGTGCGGCTTAAAAGCCAACCCGGCCCCTCGGATCGATCCGGCAACGGCCTCAATCGCCTGGTTCAAATAATCGACTGACGCCAACACCACGTCCACTACCATCTTTGTGATCGTGACCTTGCTGTTGCGTGCAAGACCGAGCAGTGTTTCGACTTCGTGCGCAACCTGCCGGATGGGCTCGAATTCCAGGAATCCTGCAAGCCCCTTGATGGTATGAAAGCCTCTGAAAACGGCATGTATAGCTTCCACCTCGCCCGGATTTCCATCGAGGATCAGCATGCCGCTTTCTATCGCCGACAGGTGTTCGCGGGATTCGGTGATGAAATCGTTCACCAGTTCGGGGTCTTGCGCCAGAGCGCTAGGGCTCGTTGCAGAGTTGCCGCGCTCGCCTTCCGACTGGGCGAACTTCGCCTGGGCCTGCTCAAGCGCGCGTTGCAGTTCTACAAGGCCGGATCGCAAGCACTTGTCCGAATCGCTTTTCTCCGATAATTGTTTGCCTCGGGCCAGAAGTTCGGAAGCGTTTGCCGCAACTTCGGGATAGCCCATGCGCCCGGCAATCTCTCCGTAGGCCGCCAGGCTCACGTAAACCTGGTCGCAAGCGCCATTGATGAGCGCAGTCGTGACCAGCTCGTCGAGCTTGCCGCGGAGTTCGTCTCGCGGGCCTATGGCATCCGCAACGTTCGACACGGTGGCTCAGAACTCCTTGAAGCTGTCCTCTAACGGAAAGTCGCTTCTGTCTTTGCTATGGCGCGAGGCGGCAGTGGGCGGCTGCCTTCCGGACACTGAGGCTCGTGATGTCGAAGCGTTCTCGTACCAGTTCTCAGCGCGACTCGGTGACGCCTTTCCTATGGCTGCCGGCTTCGATACAGCCCTGCTAGAGACATCAGCAACCGATGAAGTTCCGAGCATGTCCGCCAGCTGCCCGACCAGCCTCCTGAGCGACTCCGATTGCGTATTGAGATCTTCCGCAGCCGACGCTGTCTCCTCTGCCGTCGCCGCGACTTTCTGCGTTACCCGCTCCATCTGAACGATGGTCTTTCCAATCTCGTCAATGCCGCGCGCCTGTTCTTCACTCCCCAGGTTCACTTCATCCACGAGCGTTTTTACGTGTTTCGATTCGTGTGTGATGACGCTAATGGCTTGGCCTACCAAGTCGACCTTCACTTTTCCGCCGTTCGAATTGGCAATCGACTCTTCAATCAGCAAGGCGGTGTCTTTGGCGGCTTGCGAACATCGCTGAGCCAGGTTCCTGACCTCATCCGCTACCACAGCGAAGCCCATCCCGGCTTCACCGGCACGAGCCGCCTCGACGGCTGCATTCAGCGCGAGAATATTCGTCTGAAATGCGATCTCGTCGATGACTTTGATGATTTTGGAGATCTTCTCGCTCGAAGCATTGATCTCGGCCATGGCTGAGACCATCTGCGCCAGCGATTCATTTGATGAAGTGATTCGTTCTTCGCAGACCTTCACCCGGTCAGCGGCGGAACGGGAGTTCTCGGTGTTCCGCTTGGCCATCGAGTTGATTTCTTCCGTTGAGGCCGAGGTCTCCTCGAGCGAGGCGGCCTGCTCCGACGCGCCTTGCGCGAGCGAGTGACTTGCGGCGGAGATCTGCGAAGCCGCACTATTCAATTGCTCCGCTCCCCTCGAGAGTTCGAATCCGACTCTCTGCAGCGCGCCGTAGGTTCGGCGAGAGATCGACAGGCACACGGCGGCAATCGCAACAGCAGCACCGCCCAGAACAGAAGCGGTGACACGCGTCACCGTGTCTGACGAAACAGTCCAGCAAATCGAGGTCAGGATAAGCGTCAGTAGAAGTTGAGCGCTGAAGCTCAGGTTGAGCTTTGTAGCAAACGTCAGTTTCGATTTCATGAGCGGTCAGTTTTTGATCGATTGGTGCTTCAGCCGCAGCTCGTGGCTGGCCAGAACGGCGTCTATATCCAGCAGTAGCTTCACGCGGCCTTTGGTCTTCGCCATTCCCATCAGGAACGGGACCGCCGCGTCTTCACCAAAGTTGGGCGTATCCTCAATGTCCGAGGCAGCAATGCTAACGACCTCCGTAACGCTGTCGACGACAATGCCCAAA
>JAFAUR010000962.1 GCA_019243205.1 Acidobacteriaceae bacterium
TTCTTGAGATCGAGTTGGATCTCCATGTTGCCCAACCGACTGTTTACCTTAGCGGTACCTGTCGCCTGCGGCGCTAGGGACGTGCCCTGAAAATCGACCTTCGTCCAACCGCTGCGATGCCGGTAACTGATCGCCTGGATGGATCGAGAGACGACCTGGACGCGAAAAATCGGATTTGGCCCATTCTGCGAATTGGACTGACTCTTCGATTGAGTGGGATTCGGCTCTTGCGCGAGAAGAGCAAGTGGCAGTACGATCAGCAGCGCGGATTTCAACAAATCGATCCTCATAGGCCTTTCTATGCGTGTAGCACGGACGTTTCCAAAATGCAAACCTTTATTGATCAGACGTTTAGAGAACGTAAACTGGCACGCTTTCAGGTACTTTTTACAGAATCACAAGCGACGAGCGGGAGCGTTAGAGGCCTGGCCGCTAAAATTGGGTTGTGAGTCCGCCCCAGCTGCAGGAGACCGAGGCGACCCCGCGCAGCCGATTCTCATCGCCGCTGCTGCCGATTTTTCTCATCGTTCTAGTCGACGTTCTCGGTTTCACCATCATCCTTCCTTTGCTTCCGTTTTATTCGGAGCGCCTCGGCGCTTCGCCGACTGTCGTTGGAGCGCTGGTTTCGATCTACGCCGTTTTCCAGCTCATTGCCGGGCCGATTCTCGGCCAGATTTCCGACCGTGTCGGACGCCGTCCTATTCTGCTCCTGAGCCAGGCGGGGACTTTGGCTGGATTTCTTCTGCTAGCGTCAGCGCAGTACGTCTGGGTGATTTTTGTTGCGCGAGCGATAGACGGCGCCACAGCGGGCAATCTGACGATTGCGCAGGCGTACATCAGCGACGTGACCGAACCGGAGAACCGGGCGAAATCGTTTGCGCTGATCGGCATCGCGTTCGGCTTTGGCTTTCTGGTAGGTCCCGCGATTTCAGGGTACCTGGGCACGTTCGGATATCACGCGCCGATCTACGCCGCATCGGCGCTTTCATTCACGAGCATTCTTTGCACTTTCTTTCTGTTGCCGCGGCACGAGAAGATTCACGAACACATGGAAGCGGACCCGGGACCGGGCGGCAGACGACTCTCGCTGCTTTCGTGGGGCGAATATCGGCGCTACTTCCGCAATCCTGAGCTGGCCCGTTTGTTGATTCAGTGGCTCCTGTTCTCGTTCTCGTTCGCGACATTCGTTTCCGGATTCGCGCTGTTTGCCGAACGGCGCTATACATGGAACGGACATCCGGTTGGGTTACGGGAAGTCGGGTACATCTTTGCGTTCACCGGATTCATTGGCATGATCATGCAAGGCGGCTTGGTCGGGCGGATGGTGAAGTGGCTGGGGGAGCGACGGGTCGTACAGGTCGGATTCTTCACAACCCTGCTCGGCTATGTCGCGATTGGATTAACCAGAACGGTCGGGCAATTATTGGCAGTAACCGCTTTTTCTTCGGTTGGAGGTGCGGGCTTGCGACCCGCGTTAACCAGCCTGATTACGCAAAAAGCCGGTAAACGCGAGCAGGGCGTCATACTGGGGCTCACGCAATCGATCACGTCGGTTTCACAGATTACCGCCCCTCTGATTTCGGGCGTGCTCATCGATCGCCACTATTTGACTGTGTGGGCCGTCTGGGCCGGGGTTGCCGCGGGGCTTGCGCTGTTCTTTCAAACCGGAACGTTCAGTGACCCGGTTGGGCCTTGATCGAGAAGGCAAGCCGGCTCAGCTTCCGGCGATCCGAATGGATTCTACTCGGATACTACGCTTATGTAGCCGCACTTGCGCCTTTTCTTCGTGATCGCTCAGGCGTGACTCTGCAGCCGGAGATCGTACTCAGCTTCGGGGCGGGGCTATTCATTTTTCTCGCGCGCGGGGAACAGACGCGGAATGAGCTGCACTTCAGCAGAGCACGCGACTGGGTACCGATCATCTTGGCGCTCATTGGCTTTCGAGAGATGGAACTGTTTGTTCCCGCTTCGTACACTGGACGCCTGGAGAGCGGCTGGATTCAGACCGACGTCCTGCTGCTAGGTGCCTGGCACGGACGACAGATCATCGAGAGCCTGGGGTGGATCATACCGATTTATCTCGAGTTCTGTTACCTGCTGGTTTATGGGCTGAGCTCCCTTTGCATGGCGGCTTTCTATTTCTCGGGAAAGCGCAAAGACATTGATGCCTTCTACGTGATTTACTTGTCGGGAACGCTGGGAGCCTACGCCCTGTTTCCGTACTTCCCTTCGCAGCCTCCGAGGCTGCTGTTTCCAGCGGTATATCCGCCGGAGGTGACCACATGGGCGAGGCAGTTGAACTTATTCATCCTGAAGCACGGCACGATTCATACCGGCGTGTTTCCGAGCGCGCACGTGTCCTCCGCGTTTTCGGCAGCCTGGGCGATGTTTCTTCTTTTCCCCCGACGGAAAGCCTTCGGGTGGGTCGCCCTAGTCTACGCGATCAGTGTTTCAGTCGCGACAATCTACGGCAGATACCACTACACCGCCGACGTGGTGTCGGGAATCGCCATCAGTCTGGCGGCTGCAGGGGTGGGCCTCTTGATTCGCGCGCGATTACTGGTACGCGATGAGTGCGTTGAAAAAGAGCTTGAATGACTGATAGCTCTGCGCGCGGTACTGCGGTCTCATCCCGTACAGAATGACGTGTCCGTTGCCTTCCTTGGAATCAACAATGGCGCTCTTTCCGGCAATCATATTCGCGCCGAGGAGCCAACCCGAAGCAAGAATGTCAGTCTGCGGATAGGCCGCTACGGTGTGCTGCTTGGAAGTGAATGCCGGACTCTGTTCGCTCCAGATCGCGATATGTTCCGGGAGACCACGGGTAAGCGGGCTCGAAAGATCGAGGTCAACGTTCAATAGAGAGCCGGGCGAATAGAATCCGCCGCTGTGCGAGCCGCCAGTTCCCGAGCCCGCGCCGCGGCGCCCTCCGCCCGGACCGGGAGTCGCGTTGAGACCCGGGGTGCCCTGGTAATCACCTGCCGCGGAAGCGACGCGCCCGCTGAGGACATCGGTAGCTTCGGCTCCGAGGTTATCGATGCAATACGCGCTCGAATGATTGAAGCAGAGCACAGTCCCGCCGGCCTGGGCGAATTGCTTCACAGCATCCGTTCCGTTTTCACCGATGCCACCCGTGTATTCTGGCGGCATCGTGTTGGGCGCAAAGCCTTGCGCGATGCTGTTCTTGTTCTGATCGGGGAAGATCAGCACGTCGAACTTGTCTTTCAGATTGCCCGACTGCAGATCGGCGTTGGTGACGTTCTTGTATGCGAACCCGAATTTTTCGAGGAGCCAGCGTGTCCACCCTTCATCCATAGACGGAAACCAGCTTTTGTAAAGAGCTATCCGAGGTTGATGAATCTGCTTCCATCCGGAACCTTTGTCAGTCGCGGAAAAATCGCCGGTCTGCTCGTTACGCCAAACGCTCTTGCCGGATTTCCAGAGTGCGGTGACGGTGTGCCATGAATCCGTGTCGGAGGCGCTGTATGCGGTCGGGGGAGGAGCATCGAACGGGAAGCTCTCTTTTTTCAGCGATTCGGTAACCGGCGCATCAATGGTTCGAGCCTCGACGCCGAAAAGAAGAGGAAGCGTTTCGGCGGTCGTGTCATATGGGCGCTTGGGAGGACCGCCCGGATAGAGATGTTCGTCGGGATAGTTTTGCCGTTCCAGCAGCGCCTTGGCGTATCCGCTATAGGGCTGCTGCATGACGATGACGTGATCGCCATTCGGATTTTTTCCGATCTCGACCATTCCATATGCAAGCGTTTCGAGCATGCGACGCGTGGCGCCAGGATCGCGCTGCTGCGCGGGAATGATCCAGGCGTAGGGCGTTGTGCGCGCAACCTGATGTTGACCGACCTTATAGAAATAGCGAAGCATTTCTTCGCGGTGAATGGCGGCGTTATAAAGGCATGATTCGAAGGCGATCTGCTGGTAATCGATGATGTCGCGGAGATGCCAAGTACCGCCTTTCCACGGGTCGAGGTAATTCCAACTGCGCTCCTGCGCGTTGTAGCCCAGGGGATGTGTATCGAGATCCTCGAATTTCAGAGTTATTGGTGTGGCGAGTTTGGCGCTCGCGGATTCGGTCAAGATGCGCAGACCGCCGTGGAAACTCTGGTAGTGGCGCGCGGGCGTCCAGAAGTCGTATGCAGCGTGAATGGCTACACCGACCTTACCCGCCCCAGTGAGATCGGTAGCGATGGAGGTACCGATCATGTTCATTTCCTGGGAAAGGATCGGGTCGATGTTAGGCTCGATCGGATCGAGCCATGGTGGAACGAAAATGCGCGACGCATTCGCCCCTTGCTGGTGGACGTCATAGACGATCTCGGGATGCCAGACGTTCTGAATTCCGCTGATGGTGTTGCGCGTCTCGGGTTGCGAAAAGATATACCAGTCGCGGTTGTTGTCGTGCCCGGTGTAGTGATGCCAAAGCTCAGGCGGTTGCGTGCCCTCATACGGCGTATTGAGGGTTTTGCGATACCAGCGCGTTACGATGTCAACCCCGTCCGGATTGAGCGACGGCACCAGGATGAGGATGTCGTTCTGACGAATGGTTTGAAAGCGAGGTGAGTTGTCCGTCAGCATCTTGTAAGCGAACTCGACGGCGCTGTGCGTCGAGGCAACTTCGGTGGCGTGAATGGAGCATGTGATGAGAACGATGTTTTTGCCGGCGGCAAACATCGGCTCGGCTTGCGCTTCGGTTGTGAGCCGCGGGTCGGCCAAACGGCGCTGGATTTCGCGATACTTGTCCAGCTGCTTCATCGTTTCAGGAGCAGCGAAGATGGCCTCAATGAACGGGCGGCCCTCGGCGGTCTTGCCGATCTCGGTCACTCGGATACTGTCCGGTCGCGCTTTGCCGAGAGCGTAGAAGTACGAGACAACCTTGTCCCAGTCGAGCAACTCACGGTCAACGCCGATCTTGTGCCCGAAGTGACTGTCCGGTGTCGGAATTTCCGTTGTCGAACCGAACAGAGGGATACAGGCCAGGGCCAGAGTCAGGAAAGTTTTCGACTTACTCATTTGTATTTAGCGGCTGGGCCAAGTCCTTCGCTGTTCCGTAATAGATGCCGTTGAAGATGAACTTGAACGTCGCTTGCGGTTGACCGCGGAAGGCAACCTCGGGGCCGAGCAGGAAGACTTTGCCCGCCCCAAGTGACGACTCAGCGATGGCGACTCCACCGTCGAGATACTGTTGACCCCACGCCCAACCGCTGTGCAGCGGTGTTCCGTTTGCAAACCACGCGACCGGTTCGGTTTTCTTTAAACCGGCATCAGGCTGCAGACGGAATACCGGGCTGTTATCGAAGAACACATCCACCTTGTCGGGCATGCCGTAGGCGAGCGGGTCGGTGTTATCCACACTGACGGTCAGGAGCGAACCGGGAATGTAGAATTTCTCCGGCGGCAACGGCCTGCTCTTTCCTTCGTGCATCTCCGTCAGAGCGCTGGTGACGGGCAGATGAAGCATGCCGGCGAGCGCGGTAGACGAACCGATAGTAACGACGGAACCGCCGGACTCGACGAAGGCGCGAATCTGGGGAATGGTTTTCTCAGGCGTGATATGACCGAGCCAGGGACGGAATTCAGCGGGGATTTCTTCCGGCTTCGGCTGCCGCATGAAGAAGCCCTCGCCGCGCCCGCCTTGTCCCGGTGCGCGAATACCGCCATCGGTAAAGACAAGCACATCGTATTTTTCGGCCAGGTTGCCGGCATCCAATTCCTGGGGATACACGACTTTGAACGGGAACTCGTAGTTTTCGAAGATCCAGCGCGTCCAGCCCGAGGGCATGAGACCGCCGTATTGATCGTAGAGTGCGATTCGAACGGGTTTGAGTTTCAGGGCATCACCGGGCGGGCGGTGAGCCACACCGTAGACGTCGACTCCGAGTTCTTTCGCGCCGGCTGTGAGGATGCTGCGCGCGGACTTCGAGGCCGGGACGAAGATCGCACCCGTGCCGACTACGTTGGCATCCACCTCGGGTGGCACAGTTTTCAACCAGAAGACATCGCACTGATTTTTGAGAAGCCGATTGATCAGCACGAACGAGTTGTTCACGCGATGGCTGATGATGTAACCGGCAGCATTTGCGGACCCTTTCACCGAACCGGGAGGCGGCGAGAGCAGATTTTTCACGGGTTGGAACGGCCCGTCGAAGCCGTCGAGAATGCGATCGAACTTCACGCCCATCTGAAAGGCGAGCGTGTAACCGGTGGCGTCATAGGGCGGAATGGGCGGACCGCCGGGATAGCGGAAGTCGTTGGGATGATCCTGCGGCTCGAACATGTCGAGCAGATGCGGCCGAAACGCCTGGGCGGATTTCACGACGTAGGAGCCTGCCGGATAATTTTTGCCGGCGACGGTGAAGGGGGCGGTCGCGGTTTGGACCTCGACTCCGTTCTTGATCAGCGCGTTGAGGAAATTGATGGTCGTCGGCAGATCGGGCTGATCAGGAGGCAGAATGTAGCCGCGCGGATCGCGGAATGCGGGATCGTGCAGGACGGTGCTGAAGAGCTTGGTCGGGACAACATCCCGACCGGCAAAACCCGCTGCCATGGCGGGAACGGCGGCGGTGGTTGTGCTCTTCTCAGCATCCGCGGCGGCGCGCAAGGCTTCGATCCGTTTCGGGCCCATGGTCCAGGAATCCGTGTTGCCCCGGTCAACCGAGTTCTTGCCCATCCGGTAGATGTTGAACAGCAGCGTCTCGCGATAACGGGAGGCGAAATCGAGAACCGCTCGATTCGCTGTTAACGAGTACTCGATCGACTGGCGCAGGTGCCATTTCTGAGGCGCGATGGGGAATGGTAAGTCGCCGCGCGGCAGTTGAGTGCCAGGGACAAGAGGGATGTCGATGGGCGTGGGATTGCCGATGATTTCGGTCAGTAGGCCGATCATGTTGTGAAAGTAAGTTGTGGTGCGGAGACCGCCGTTGTACCAGGTGGAGTAAGTGGACGCACTGCGCATTCCCGCGCCCGGCTTATTTTCGGCTTCCATGCGGCTATGCATCGCTGAGCCGACCTGATCGAGCTCCATCATGATGAGCGGGTCGAAATGGTAGTTGAACGGATCGCGGAAGGGGGGCATGAAGATAACGGCGCCCGGAGGTCCGGTCTGGTGATGGTTGTACATGATCTGCGGAAACCATTCGCGATAGAGGACGCGATTGATGTTGGTGGTTTCCGGCATGTTGGCGATGAAGAAATCGCGGTTGTTATCGTGGCCAATGTATTTGTGCCAGAGATGCGGGAGGCCGGCATCGGAACGCTTCGTCGGGTCGGGGTTCCGCATGTACCAATTGGCGACGAATTCCTGACCGTCTGGATTGTCCTGAACGAACAGCATGATGACGTCGTTGAGGAAGCGCATCGTCTCGTCATCATTACGGCTGACCATCTGGTAGACCATTTCGGATAATGCCTGCGCGCACTCGACTTCGCTCGCGTGCAAGCCGCCGTCGATCCAGACAACGGCCTTCCCCTCTTTTGCAAGTGCGTGTGCCTGATCATCGGTGAGGCCTTGCGCGAGGGCAAGGCTTCGGGTGATGTCGCGGTAATGATCAAGACGCTTGAAGTTTTCGGGTGCGGTGATGATCGCCATCACCTGCGGACGGCCCTCGGCGGTTTTGCCGATCTCGGTCAACCGCATGCGATCGGATTCGCCTGCCAATTTTTTCCAGTATTCGGTCAGCTGCGTGTAGTTCGTGAGCTGATAATCGTCGCCGAGATTAAAGCCAAACTGCTCTTTGGGCGTGGTGATCTTGCCTGCGCTTTGAGCCGAGACAAGCCCACTGCTGAACAACAACAGAACAGGCAGGGTGAACCGGCAAGTTGCCGGGATAGCAATCCGCATATGAGTTAACTCCCGAGTCTAGAACAGCGGGTTTAGAGGAATGGCTGTTCTCTCACCAATTTGGTTACGTCAGACGCGGACGAAAGTGATTGTCGCACGAGCGGAAATGCAATATCGGTGTGAAACGCAAGGCCAGGCGTTAAGATCGGTCTTCGATGTTTGCTGACGAGTCGGTCGCCCGACCGATCTCCATTCTACTTTCTTACGGATTCCAGTGGTTTCTGTTCTTGCTGCCGGGTTTTTCGATCTGCGCCAGAACTGCCGGCCGCCTAAGTCAGACAGCCGTTCAGTCCGTGATCACCATTGTGCTAACCGGGGCGGTTCTGGGTTACCTGAGTTTCTGGGCTTTCTTCGCTCATCGAGCCATCGGAAGGTCGTTCACGATGCTCGTGTATGCCGCTGCTGTGATTCTCGTCGTCGAAGCTCTCCTCCGGCGGCCCGCAGCGGTGAAAGGGCTGGTTTGGCAAGTGGGGCCGCCGTTTGCGCTCGTCCTGATCTCGGGGATGTTTTACCTGTCCTGCTTTTATCTTTTCGAGGGTCCGCACGACCCTGGCGCAAGCTTGGGCGATATCCGCTTCTTTGAGGCAGTTCGGCCGGGTGACAACTTGATACCGGAGATCTTTGCCGACAAGATCTATCGGCATGAGCCTTTACGGCCCTTCTGCTGTGGTGACTGGTTGAGTAGCGACCGGCCGCCTTTGCAATCCGGCATTTTCCTTCTCCTTCGTCCGTTACGCATTGCCGGAAGCGCCGGATTGCAGTATCAGGTTCTGAGCACGGTGCTTCAGTGCCTGTGGATTTGCGGCGTCTGGTCGCTCTTAACCGCCCTGAACACGCCGGCCAAGCGAAGCTTACAACTGCTGGTCCCGCTCATTTTTTCTGGTTTTCTCTTCTACAACTCCGTATATGTGTGGCCGAAACTCATGGCCGCTACTTTCATTCTGTTCGCGATCTGTATTTTGTTGCAGATCCTTCGCTCAGGCCGGGCAACTCACGTTGATTTCGCTTTGGGCAGCATCAGTGTGTCGTTGGCGCTGCTCGCTCACCCCGGGAGTGTATTCAGCCTCTTCGCATTCTTGTTAGTTGTGGTCTCGCGATGGCGGACGTTCAAAACTCGAAAGATCATTCCGGCCGCCGTGTTGGGCATTTGTTTACTTCTGCCCTGGACCGCATACCAGCATTTTGTCGATCCGCCCGGCAACCGGCTCCTCAAAATGCACCTTGCAGGTGTTTTCGACGTCGATCAACGCTCCTTCGCAAGAGCCCTGGTCGACTCGTATCGCCAGCACTCCATATCGCAGATCGCTCGATTTAAGTTCGAAAACTTCAAAACGCTGTTTGGCCCGAAGCCGCTCGACAGCATGGGACTCTCGGCGTTCAGGTTCGGCCCGGGCATTCACCTGGATCGCGCGGCGATAGAACGATCGCGTGTTTTAGAGCGAGAGTATATCTGGAACGCGGTTGGCTGGCTCAATCTGGGCTGGATTGTTTTAGCCGTATCTCTGGTTCGGGGCCGGAAGCTGCCCCGATCGGCTGTAACAGGCGGGCACTGGTTGATAATTGCCGCGATAGTGAATCTGCTTTTCTGGTGCCTGCTTGATTTTGGGCCGGGCGAAACATTTACGACACACAGTTCCTATGCGGATCTGTTACTGCTCGAAGTCGGCTTGGGCGGTTGGATGCTAGCGTTGCCCGCCGGCTTCGTACTCATAATTCTCGGATTGCAGGTGTTCAGTCTATTCGCCGTTTGGGTTCTGTATCCGCCAGTTCAGTTCTTCTCTTCGCCGGTAGTGATGAACGTTCCGTTCTTGGTAGCAGCGCTTGTATCGGCGTGCAGCCTTTTGGGGATTTTCTTCCGGAGCACCTACAAACAACTCACTTCACCGGATGGTCCGGATGCAAGTAACCGGCCAGGAAGCGATACACTTCGGCCCTCGATTCCCGAGCCAGTTTAGTGTCGGTGCGATTGAAGTAGTGACCGCCGGGCGCGTTCTCGTACACTTTGTATTCGAATTTCTTGCCTTCTGCTTTCAATGCCTGGATCAGGTGTTCGACTTCCAGATAGTTAACGTCCTCGTCGTTGGTATTGGCATGGATGAGCAGAGGCGTCTGGAGATCCTTCACATGGTTGACGGGTGAGCGGCGGCGATACTCCTCGATATCATCGCGAACGGACTTGCCGATGTGGTACGGCGCAGAGTAGAGCTGGCGATACGCTTCGGGCTCGTAGCCCATGCGCGCGACCAGATCACTGACCGGAACGCCCGCGTACGCGACGGCGTAGGTCGACGGGTGCTCCATGATGTTCATGAGCGTGATAAATCCGCCGTGGCTCCAGCCCACCATGCCGACTCGATGTGAATCCAGAAATGGATAGCGTTCGAGCATCCAGCCGGAGCTGTTGAAGACGTCGTCAATCTCGCGGCCTCCGTAATCAATCTGCTGGAAGAAGCCAAGCCCGTATCCCGTGCTGCCGCGATAGTCGCAAGCGATCACGGAATAACCCTGTTCGAGCAGCTCGCGCATGACATGGAGATCGCTCGTGTCGAAGTTCGCGTGCACGCCTTGATGGGCGAAGGTAATGAGCGGCTGCTTCTTGGTCCGATCGAGATTTTTGGGAATGAAGGTGTAAGCGTGGATGATCAGCGGATTCACCGCTCCCGGCGCTTTCGGATTTGCGGCATGTGCGGGAGGAGAGCTGGTGTATTCGATCTTGTCGAGGTCCGCGACATCCGACAGGCGGGTGAACCAGAGCACGTCGTCGATGCGCTTGGTGACCATGTCGAAATCGCTTCGTTCAGCCAACGAATTGGGGGGCGCAGGCGCGGTCGATTGTGTAGTGGACGCAGGCGGCGGAGCGGCGGCCTGCCATGCGAGAACAGGTACAGCAAGGAGGGCAGAAGAAACGAAGAAGCGCTGAGCTTGACGCATGAATCTAGTGGCTGGTTCCGGCGACGCGCTGTTCATCGCCGGAAGCCGTGGTGGTCCAATCCTTTCCGTTCGTTGATTCCGACTGCTCGAAGTGAATGTGATTACGGCCGGAGAAGACGTTCGTGGTGCGATAGTGCACCGTGTGACCTCCGGCATCCCAGGTACTCGAGTACACCCAGCGATCGCCGTTGATTTCGAGGTCGCCGCGACTGGTAGCACGACCTTCGAGCGTGACGTTCTGGGTGTAGTAATGGCCCGGGTTATTGGTAGGGATGAAGATCATCATGTTTCCGGGTTGATTGTTTACCGTTTGCTGGCACGCGTAAAACGAGCCGACGCGGGCGCATATGTTTTTCAGAGTGTCAGGCATCGTGCCGGCGGGCGCTGCGGATTTTGTGATGGTCCAAGTGCCTGCGTAGAGAGCCAGAGGAGCATAGACAGACTCTGCGGGAGCGGCGCCTAGCCGAGCGCACAGCAGTGTGATGGCCCAGCAGAAAGATAGTATGCGAAGCCTCAAGAGTGGGTGCGATTAGTTTCGCACACCGCTCTCTTCGAGGGCCGATTTCGGTTCGCCTGCCTTCGCGAAGATGATGAAACTGACGCTCGCGAGGATGCATCCGGCGCCAAGCAGAGTAGGAACAGTGATGGATTCCTTGCCGAGCCACCAGCCAAGCGCAAGAGCGATAACAGGATTCACGTACGCGTAACTCGCAACTTTCGTGGGCGACATGCGGGCAAGGAGCCAGATGTACGCCGTGAACGAGAGAACCGAGGCGGCAACGATGAGATAAACCGTGGCGATGATCGCTTCGCGCGCGATGTGCGGAGGAGGCCTCATCTCTCGCGCCAGGGAGGAACAGAGCAGGAGCATGAGTCCGCCGAAAAGCATCTGCCAACCGGCCGTTGCGATGGGCGTGGAAGGAAGCGAAACACGTTTCGAGAGCACAGTTGCGAAGGCCCACGAGATCTCCGACGCGAGTATGGCGAGGCACGCGAACGTGGAGACGGCACCGGCTGTTTCGGTCTCATTCAACGCGATCAGAAGCACGCCGACGAGACCTGCCAGTACGGCAAGGACGGTTCTGATATGTAGTGCGGCCAGTTTGAAAACGAAAACTTCGAGCAGCAGTGTCCAAACGGGGATAGTGGCGACGAGCAGCGAGGCTATACCCGAAGGCAAAGTTTTCTCGGCCCAGAACAAACCGGCGTATGTGCCGAGAAACATGAATGCGCCAACGACGATCAGGTTGCGCCATTGATGGCCCCGCGGCGGCGGGTCCGACCGCAGCCAGGACCAAAGGCACAAGCACGCGCCGGCAATCGAGAACCGAAGGCCTGCCGCGAAGAAGGGCGGCATGGTCGCGACCGCAACGCGTATGGCATAGAACGACGAACCCCAGATGATGTAAATGGCCGCGAATGCAAGCACCGTTCTGGCGTCGAGTTCACGCTTTTGCCGACGGAGATGCATTTCATCTAGGGTGGCATGAGGCTATGGGTAACCGTGCTACTGTGACAGTTTCAGGCGCTTCACAAGATCTTTAAGGCCTTTTGTGTCGCCAGCCCCATGCCCGCTCGCTTAGAAACACCGCTTTCGGTCGACACTCAGATCGCGTCTTTCCCCGCCCTGCCGTTGGACTGCGGGGTCACGCTGATGAATGTCGACGTAGCGTATGAGACCTATGGCGAGTTGAACGCGGATGGCACGAATGCAATTCTGATTCTGCATGCGTTCTCGGGTGACGCGCATGCGGCCGGCATCAATCGCGAGGGGCAGCCGGGCTGGTGGTCGAGCATGATCGGTCCTGGCCTGGCATTTGATACCGACCGGTATTTCGTGATCTCGTCGAACGTCCTGGGCGGGTGTCGTGGATCAACAGGACCGGGATCGATCAATCCGGCGACGGGCAAGCAGTACGGGATGGCTTTCCCCGTGATCACGATCGCGGACATGGTGCGGCTCCAGAAAATGCTCGTCGATCACCTCGGCATCACGCGGCTACTCGCGGTGGCGGGCGGGTCGATGGGCGGGATGCAAGCGCTTGAGTGGGCGGTTGCGTATCCCGATTCCGTGGCGGCCGCAATACCGATTGCCGCCACTTCACGCCACAGCGCCCAGCAGATCGCATTCAACGAGGTGGGACGGCAGGCGATCATGTCGGACCCGGATTGGAACGGCGGCGATTACTACGACGCAAAGCCTCCGGCGCGCGGACTGGCAGTCGCGCGGATGGTGGGCCATATCACTTACATGAGCGACGCCTCCATGCGCGAAAAGTTCGGGCGGCGCTTGCGCGACAAAGACGCGTTCGGTTTTGATTTTTCCGTTGACTTCGAAGTGGAGAGCTATCTGCGCTACCGCGGCAGCCAGTTTGTAAACCGGTTCGATGCGAACTCCTACCTTTACATCACGAAGGCAATGGATTATTTCGACCTTTCTGCCGGATACGGATGCCTGGCAGCACGGTTCAACGGGGCACGAGCAAGATTTCTGATACTCAGTTTCACATCAGACTGGCTGTATCCGACGTATCAATCGCTAGAAACGGTAAGCGCACTCCGAAGCCGGAATATCGACGTGGCTTTCTGCGAGCTGAACTCGAATTACGGGCATGATGCGTTTCTCCTGGAGACAACCGAGCAGAGCGAGATGATCACGGGTTTCCTCGACAGCGTTTATCGCGAGGTTGCCGTGGGTGGAGCGGAGCAGAGCAGGCCGGTCGATAAGCCTGATATTCGCACGCGGCCGGATTACGCCATGATCGCGGAGATGATTGAGCCGGGCTCGCATGTGTTGGATCTCGGCTGCGGCGAAGGCGATCTGCTGGCCTGGCTGCGCGATATGAAGCACGTAAAGGGGCAAGGGATCGAGATCGATCCGGCCAAAGTAAGTCGTGCGATCGGCCGCGGGGTATCGGCATACCAGAGCGATATCGAGCAGGGACTCTCCGATTATCCGGATAACATCTTTGATGTCGTGGTATTGAGCCAGACGCTGCAGGAGATGCGCTATCCCTTGCGGGTTCTGCACGAGATGCTGAGGATCGGGCGTCACGTGATCGTCGCATTCCCGAACTTCGGCCACTGGACGACACGCCTGACCCATCTGCTCAGCGGCCGTTCTCCGCGTACACGGCTGTTCCCGTATCACTGGTACGAATCGCCGAACCTGCACTTTTTGACGGTGCATGATTTCACCGTGTTGTGCCGGGAGCAGGGTTGGAGTGTGGAGCGGCGGAACTTCATCCGCGGCCGGAGGAGTGTGCGATTTCTGCCAAACCTATTCGCGGAGTTAGCCGTTTTCTCATTACGGCGACCCGAGGGAAGCTCCGTATAATTGGCTGCGAGAGGACCTCGCATTGCCATCGACAATCCAGGAATTTATCAAGCACAACGAGACCCGTTTCCTCGACGAGTTATTTACTTTCCTGCGCATACCTAGCATCAGTACGCTTCCGGAGCACAAAACCGATGTAGCCCGTGCCGCCGAATTTGTGGCCGACAGCCTGAAAAACGCGGGAGTCGAGAATGTGGAAGTCATCAAGACGGAGAAACATCCGCTGGTGTATGGCGACTGGCTGCATGCCGCCGGCAAACCAACCGTATTGTGCTACGGGCACTTCGACGTGCAGCCTCCCGATCCGTTGGAACTGTGGGAATCTCCGCCTTTTGAGCCGAGCGTTCGCAATGGGAATATCTATGCGCGCGGGGCCTGCGATGACAAAGGGCAGATGTACATGCATGTGAAGGCCGTAGAAGCGCTGATGCGAGCAAATGGCGGCAAGCTTCCGGTGAACGTGAAGTTTCTGTTTGAAGGCGAAGAGGAGGTCGGGGGCGAATCGATTTCGACTTACGTATCCAAGCACAAACAGAAACTAAAGGCGGACGTGGCGCTCGTTTCCGATACAGAGCTTTTCGCCGACGGCATCCCGACACTGTGCATCGGTCTCCGCGGGCTGGTGTACACGGAAATCGAGGCAACCGGTCCGGCGCGAGATCTGCATTCGGGCATGTACGGCGGGAGTGCTCCAAACGCGGTTTTTGGATTGATCGAGCTGCTTTCGAAAGCCAAAGATGCGGACGGACGGATTCAAATACCGGGAATCTATGACGACGTTGTTCCTCCGGCGCAAGCAGAAGTCGAGAGCTGGAAGAAGCTGCCGTTCGACGAATCGGAATTTCTGAAGCACGAAGTCGGCTCGACGGCGCTCACGGGTGAGCCCGACCAGAGCGTGCTCGCGCGGATATGGGCGAGACCGACATTTGAGGTCCATGGCATCGCCGGCGGATTTACCGGGACCGGCGCAAAAACAGTCATTCCGGCCAAGGCGACAGCCAAGGTGAGTATGCGCCTGGTGCCCAAACAGGATCCGCGGCGAGTTGTGGATGCGTTCAAGAAATGGGTGGAAGAGAATACGCCGAAAGGTATTCGAACGGAAGTGCGAGTTTTGAGCGCAGGGCCGGCCATATCGGTCAATCCGAATCACCCGGCCATCGATACGGCGGCACGCGCATTCGCGGAACGGCTGGGCAAACCGACGGTGTTCATACGCAGCGGCGGATCGATTCCCATCGTGGGTGAATTTGCCGCTGAGTTGGGAATTCCGACGGTGCTCATGGGATTTGGGCTTCCGGACGACGGCTTACACTCGCCGAACGAGAAATACCGCATCAGCAATTTCTTTGCCGGGATTGGAACGATCGCGCGCTTCCTCCAGGAATACGGGCAGAATGGCGCCCGCATGCTAGAATCCAAGCAATAATGCTGCAAGACCTCACTCTTGCACTGCGCTTACAAGCGCTGGATCGCAAGATCGTGGGTCTCGAAAACGAGATCGCGACACTCCCAAAACACATCGCCGAGATCGAAAAGAAGCTGATTGCGCATACTCGCAGGCTGGAAGCAGACCGCGCGGCGCTGGCAGCGAATGCGCGTGACCGGAAGAAGCTGGAAGGCGACATTCAGGTGCAGGAGCAGAAGATCTCGAAACTGCGTGATCAGATGCTGCAGGTTAAAACGAATGAGCAGTACCGGGCTTTTCAGAATGAGATTGCGTACGCGGAAGGCGAGATTCGTAAGGCGGAAGACAAGATCCTCGAGCTAATGGAGCAATCGGAGCCGCTGGAGCGCAATGTGAAGGCCGCGGAAGCCGATCTGAAAGCAGAGCAGAAGCACGTCGAAGAAGAAAAAAAACGTGCGCGGGAGCGGACTGCAATCGATGAAAAGGCTCTGGAACAAGAACGTTCCGAGCGGAATTCGATTGCAGGTCAGATGACGCCGAAAGTTCACGCCGATTACGAACGCATTCGCAAAAAGACCAAGGGTAATCCAATCGCGGACGCAACGGAGGGACGATGCGATGCATGCCAGATTGCCTTGCGGCCGCAGTTTTTCCAGGATCTACGCCGAGGCGACAAGATCATGTTATGCGAAAGCTGCGGGCGAATTCTGACTTACAACCCTGTTGTTGACGTTGCGAGCGACGTCGCAGCCTCCCAGCAGATATCGTAACCTCTTGTAATTCCAGGCACGTCGCGTTTCCAGATACGATTTCGAAATCGTATCTGATATGCTCGGCGGTTTGACCAGCCTGGTCGCTGGTTTTGGAGGCGTTTATGAGGGTCTTCGACAGTTCCGACATCCGGAACGTGGCTTTGATCGGGCATGGGCATTGTGGAAAAACGTCTTTGACTTCCGCTCTGCTATACACGGCCGGTGCGACGGAACGACACCTCAAAGTTGACGAAGGCGCGACCGTAACGGATTTCGATGAAGAAGAGGTCTCACGTAAGCTGACGGTCAGTTCAGCGGTTGCTTCCTTCCCCTGGCGAAACGTCAAAGTCAATCTGATCGACACACCCGGATACAACATTTTTCTGACTGATGCGCGCTCGACGCTTTATGCCGCCGACGCTTCGGTGGTTTTGCTGGATGGCGTCGCCGGACCCGAAGTTTCGACGGAGAAGGTCTGGCAATATGCCGAAGAGTTCCGTCTTCCTGTGGCCTTTCTGGTAAACAAACTGGACCGGGAACGATCGTCGTTCGAACGCGTGTTAGACAGCGTTCAGGAAGTGTTTGGGCGCGCAGCAGTGCCCGTGGCCCTTCCGATCGGATCGGAGAAGACGTTTACAGGCGTGATAGACCTGATCCGCATGCGCGCCTACACTTACAAGCAGGGCGGCGACGGAAAAGCCAAAGAGGAAGAAATCCCGGCATCCGAACAGGCGGCGGCGGATGCGGCCCACGAAGCGTTGGTAGAGATGATCGCCGAGGGCAACGATGAATTGATGGAGGAGTTCTTCGCGAACGGAACGCTGCCGGTGGAACACATCGTCAGCGGATTGCAGCAGGGCTTCCGGGAGCGACGGATTTTCCCAATCTTTTGTGGATGTGCCACCGGGAACATCGGCAGCGATGTGTTGCTGAACAGCATTGCCGAGCTGTTCCCTTCGCCACTCGAGGAGCACGAGATTCCTGCGACAGACGATGGCAAGCAGATCATGGCGAAAGTGAAACCGTCGGACTCGCCATCGTTGATGGTATTCAAAACAACTGCGGATCCGTTTGCGGGACGAATCAGCTACTTCAAGGTAATGTCGGGTACGGTGAAGGACGATGCGCACCTGATTAACCGAAGATCAAACGGAAACGAGCGGCTGGCACACATTGCAACTCCTTTCGGGAAAAACCTGCAAGCGGTTTCCGAGTTGCGTGCCGGTGACATCGGCGCGGTTGCGAAATTGAAAGATACTCTGACCGGCGACACACTTTGCGAGAAAGCGAATTGTGTTGTGTACCGGCCTCTGGATGTACCGGAGCCTTCCATCGCGTATGCGATTTCAGCAAAGACCCGGAATGATGAAGACCGCTTGAGCACGGCGCTCGCCAAGATTCTGGAAGAAGACCGCTCGCTGCGGTTTTATCGCGATGGCCAGACGAAAGAGTTTCTACTTGCAGGCAACGGGCAACAGCACCTGGAAATCGTTGTCAGCCGTTTGCGCAACCGGTATCACGTCGAAGTGGAGTTGAAGGCTCCCAAAGTGCCGTATCGCGAGACCGTCCGGGGCAGCGCCAGTGTCCAAGGCAGGCATAAAAAGCAGACCGGCGGCCACGGGCAATTTGGCGATTGCTGGATCAAGGTGGAGCCGCTGCCGCGGGGAGAAAAGTTCCAGTTTGTAAACGACATTTTCGGAGGAGCCATTCCGAAGCAATACATCCCGGCCGTGGAAAAAGGTATTTTGGAAGCGGCCGAGCAGGGTTTCGTTGCCGGATATCCGGTAACGGACTTCAAGGTGACACTTTACGACGGTTCTTACCACGACGTGGACTCATCGGAAATGGCGTTCAAGCTGGCCGGTCGAAAAGCGTTTCGCGCGGCCATGCAGCAGGCCAAGCCTGCTCTCCTGGAGCCGATCATGAATGTCGAGGTCGAGACTCCAACCGAATTTGCAGGCGACCTGATGAGCGATTTCAACTCGCGCCGCGGCCGGGTTGCGGGCATGGACCTGAAGGGAAATCGCCAGACGATTCGAGCCCAAGTACCGATGTCGGAGATGTTGAATTACGGCAACGATCTGACTTCAAAGACGCAGGGACGTGCCTCGTTCCACATGGAATTCGATCACTACGATTACGTGCCGGGCATGCAGGCCGAAAAAATCATCACGGCGGCCAAGGCGAACCTGCATCTGGAAGAAGAGGAATAGCAGGTCCTCTAGGCGAACACGGTTTCGAAGAGCCGGCGCATCTGGTTCTGGAGGTGTGCGAGATTTCCTTCGAGCGAAGCCGCGGTCAGACTGTTGTCAACCCAGAGCCGCATTAGCTCGGCAACACGCTCTCTGTCCTCCTCTCCTTGCGGAAGGCGCTCTTCGGCGCGCCCGGTGACAATACGTATGGCGTGATCCAGAGCTCGATAGAAAGTGGTTGCCTGGAGCAGAAATTCGGCATCTTTGCGCTGGAGGTGACCCATCTTCTCGACGATGTCGATGCGCTCCGGCGTGTTGAGGCTCTTGAAGAAGAGGCCTGCGCCTTTCAGCCGCAGATACATGAGAATGAAATCGGCATCGTAGTAACCGCCCTCGCCGGCTTTCAGCGGCGTAGCGGTTCCGCCTTCCCGCTGGAGACGCATCCGCATGTGGCGGAGGGTTTGTTTCGAGCGGCCGTCCTGTCCATGACGCCTCCAGTCGACCTGCTGCAAATCGCCGAGAAACCGTGTAGCTCTTTCGGTGTCTCCGGCGACTCCTCGCGCTTTCATGTAGGCGATGCCCTCCCAGGCCTCCGTGTGTCTCGAAAAATACTCGACGTACTTCGACTCGGTCTGGACCAACTGCCCCTCGCGCCCGTTCGGCCTCAGGCGTGTATCGATGCAGAGAACCGGGCCGACAGCGTAACCCGTGAGGATTTCGATGACGTGCTCGGCGACACGCGTCCAGAACTGATGACGCTCACTCTCCGAATCAGGAATGACGAAGAGAAGATCCGCATCCGACGCGAGGTCGAACTCGCGCATGCCGAGGCGGCCGAGAGCTATCAGCATCATGTCGCCTTGCGGTTCGCTGAAGGATTTGTCGGGCCGCCTGTGTGCGAGGGCGTGTGAGACGGCGTTTTCTCGTGCAATGCGATAGGCGCGGGCGATAACGAATTCCGCGAGCGCAGACGTATGATCGAGAGTCTGGAAGATCGGCTCGGCCAGACAGATGCTCGCGGCTTCGATGCGGAACAATTCGCGCTGGAAGAACCGGCGCAGGCCATTGATGTCGTTCAGCGGGGCAGACAGGCTTTCGAATGCCCAGCGCCGACTCGGAAAATCGATCACCCGCTGCACTTCATCGATCAACTCCGGCTGAAGGCGCACTTGCTCGGCAAGGTAGGGACTCAGACGAATCACGCGGGCAGCCGCGCTCGATGGAACGGAATCGCTGAGAGCGGCTTCGGGAGGCGATTCGTGTTCTTTCGAGGCGGGATTAGGGAGAAGCACTTCGCTCATTACCGGGACGTAGGCTTGGGGAGCGTAGTGCAATGGTCGCTGGGCGTGGACAATTCGATCGTAGATTCCCGCAACGTTTTCGAGATGGGCATTGAGCGTTCCGAGTAATTTCGAAGGCAGGTTCGACTCCAAGCGATCGAGACCGTATAGAGAGGGCATCCTGCGCGCCAGCCGTTCCAGGGAGGCGGGTTGGAGCGGGACGGCGTGAGTCTGCCGGTCATCCTCCAGCTGCAGGCGGTGCTCCAGATGCCGGAGAAACTTGTACGCGTTTACGAGTTGCGAGTACTCGGATTCGGAGAGCAGGCCTTTGTCGTGCAAACGCTCCAAAGCGAGCAGCGTTCCGCCATGCCGCACCCAGTTTTCGCGGCCGCCGTGCAGGCGTTGTAAACACTGGACGAGAAACTCGATGTCGCGGATGCCGCCCGGCGCCAGCTTGATGTCTATTTCATCTTTGCGTAAGCGCTTGCGCGCAAGCTTTTCACCGATGCGCTCGCGGGTCGCAGACATGCTCTCGATGGTAGAAAAATCAAGCGAAGTGGAGTAAATAGCAGACTCGACAGAATCGAGCAACGCCTCTCCAAGGGCGACGTCACCGGCACAGACCCGGGCTTTGATCAGCATCTGCAATTCCCAATCCCGGGCACGACGCTCGTAATAGTCTTTGGCCGCGGCCAACGATAAGCAGACTTCACCGAGCGTTCCTTCCGGGCGCAGCCGGAGATCGATGCGATAACAGAGGCCCGCGGGTGTATAGCTCGACAAGGTGGTTGTGAGCTGGTTGCCTACTTTCTTGAAGAACTCGCGATTGGTGATTACATGCGGCCCTGACGTTGCGCCGTTTCCGCTGTAGAGAAACGTCAGATCGATATCGGAGCTGTAGTTCAACTCGCGGCCACCCAGTTTGCCGAGCGCGATCACGGCGAAGCTTGCGGGTTCTCCGGCTTCCGTAACGGGACGGCCGTGACGCAATTGCAATTCCGCGATGGCGGTGTCCAGCGCATGTGACACGATCGCGTCGGCCAAGTCGGAGAGTCGTTCCGTCGTGCGTGCGACGGGATCGCCGTACAGAGCGTCGTCCAACGCGATACGCAGAAGTTCTTTACGACGGAAGAGTGCAAGATTCAACGAGGCAGGATCTGAAACGTTTCGGGTTGCGAGGAATTCGCCCAGCCGCGCAGATGTCTGATGTTCGCTGAGTTCGCCGTACAGCCACTCCGGATGGCGCAGAACCTCATCCGACAAAAAATGGCTTACGCCTGCGAGGAATGCGAGTTCGGTGACGGATTGCAGGTGGGAGCCGACCTTCGACCAAGCGGAAGGATGCAGGCGAGCGAACTCATCGAGAAGCTGCGCTGCTCTTTCGGGGTCGGGTGAGGCTTGAATTGCCTGCTCAAGAAGCGACCGGGCGGGAGTTCGAGTCGCAGCGAGGTCTTGCACTTGGGACGACATAGTCCGGAACTTAGCTGCTGCCGATTCGATTATATCTTCCGGGTCTTACGTTGAAGGAAGCTCAACAGAGCGGCCTTCGCGGCAGGATTGATAGATGGCGAGAACGGCTTCCAGCGCGCGATAGCCTTGCTCTCCATCGACGGAAGGAGTTTGTTCCGTCTTTATCGCTTCTGCGAAATCGAGAAACTGGCGCTCGAAAGAAACCAGAGAGATCGCCATCGGATCAGAGGAGCCGGAGGAGACATTCTTCTGGATAGGCGCGGGATCGACGGAGTTTTGTTCGTCGTCATCGAGAACATCCCAGGATGTGAGCTGATCACCGGCAACGATGGCGCTTCCCTTGGTGCCGTGCAGTTCTACGCGTTCCGGATAGCCAGGCCAGAGGGCAGTTGCTGCCTGGATAATGCCGGTAGCGCCGGAGCGGTATCGGAGAAGCGCGTCCACGATGTCTTCCGATTCGATCTTGTGGCGGCTCCCGAGTTGCCAGATGCCGGTGACCTGTTCGACGGGTCCGGCGAGATGGAGCAAGAGATCCACCTGGTGGATGGCCTGATTGATCAGCGCCCCTCCGCCCTCGGTGGCCCAACTGCCTTTAATGGGGCGCGAGTAGTATTCATCGGTGCGAAACCATTTCACATAAGCATCGGCCTGGAGAATGCGACCTAAGCGTCCGGCCGCAATCGCGCGGCTTAGAAACAGCGTGGAGTCATCGAAACGATGCTGGCTGACAACGCCGAACGGAATGCCAGCTTGCCGCGCGGTGTCGATCATCTGCCGAGCTGTGTCCAGATTGGTTGCAATCGGCTTTTGCACCTGTATCGGCCGCTTTATTTCCGCGCAGATTTGAACAGGCTCGAGATGGAAATCCGGAAAGGTACAAACGTCGATAAAGTCGAGTGAAGGAAAGCGGCAAAGATCGCGGTAATCGGGGATGAATTCGGCATTCCAGCGCGCGGCGAACTCGCGACCGCGCGCCTCCGTTTTGTTGGAACAGGCAACCAGGTCGAAGCCGATGTTTTTGTAGGCTTGCGCGTGTTTGTTGGCAATGGCGCCCGTGCCGAGAAGTCCTACCTTCATCGCTTAAATCCCCGTTTCCGATCCGCAAATGCTGACTTCGAGGCCTGCTTCGCGCAATGCCGCCGCTTTGGCCGCAAGAGCGCGGTTCGCACCGGCCGCATCGTTCGCGTAAGCCACCTGGATGTGATTTGCCTTGTGCCGCCCCATCATCTGATCTCGGGTGACACCCGGCAGCACGGCGTGCATGATGGGCCATTGAGGAGTGGTGATCCTCCAACGCCGCTCGGTCTCTTCCCTCGGAAGCTCGACGACGTGCCCACGGCCGAGGTCGGCTTTCAGTTTACCGTCTTCGATGAAGATGCGACTCCACACGATTTCGCCGGGCTTGCTGATTCCCTTGAGCGATCCGCCGCCAAGCCGGAAATACATGGGTGGCTGCCTCTGGCTGATTGAGCCCGCAAATCCGCCGGCATTGTGCGCCGGAGGAACGGCGCCTGAAATTTCGAAAACCCAAACGAAATCGCCGTTGTAGTTTTCGCCGTACCGAAGGTCGTGAAGCGTGGTCTCCGGCGGCAACCCGAGGGCGTTCCAGATGCGATTCGTGAACAGCGCGTCGAGCCCGGCGCATTCGTCTACTTCATTGAAATGGGGCAGCGGTTGGCCGTCGAACAGGACTCGCCCGTCACACGAGAGCACCGGCGGACGATCAGAATTGTTCAGCAGACCTTCGGCGAGATCGGATGCAGGACTGAGGTCCTTCAGGCCCTGCTGGTACTGAATGCCGATGGCGGAGCAGCCGAATTCATCCGCGATGCGAAGCGCAGAAATGTACATCCGGCACTGATCGAGAATCTGATCATCCGTGAGATCGGTTTCGGGATTCGGGCCGGTCTCAAACTTCATGCCTTTAGCGTCGAGCCATGCACGCGCAGCGTTCGCTTCGGAATCGGGAACGGCCCGCATGGCGGCATACAACGCAGATTGGCTGAGTCGTTCCTTGAATACACCGGTCGGATTCAACAGGTGGTCAGGCACGATGGCGTTGAACATCCCCATACAGCCTTCGTCGAAGACGCCCATGATGGCTTTCTCGTTCTTGATCTGGCGGGCGACCGCGATACCAAGCTGTTCGGCGTCGGCAGGAAGTTTCAGAGAGCTTAGCGCGCGTACATGACTCGCGTCGTGAACCACGGGTTCGCCATTCAACCATGCCTTCAGGCGTGTCAGAAAGTATTGGTCGTCAAAATTCTCTGACCAGAGACTTGAGTACCGAACGCCCGCCTTGGTCAGAGAACCGTTCAGATTCAGCATGCCGACCAGGCCCGGCCATTGGCCGCTCCAATTGGCGACGGTCAGAATTGGTCCGCGGTGAGTGCTGAGACCCGCGAGAACGTGATGGCTATACTGCCAGACGGCTTCAACGACAATGATGGGTGCATTTGCAGGAATGTCTCGGAAGACTTGCATTCCATACTTCTGGCTATCGATGAAACCATGCTTTTTGTCGGCATCGACCGGATGGCCCCGCTTGACCTCAAAGCCGAAGTTGCGAATGGCGTTTATGACAGCCGCTTCGACCTGCTGCTGAGCGGGCCAACAAACTTGGTTTGCCGAGAGACGAAGATCGCCACTGGCGATCAGGATTACCGGATCGGACATCGATTCATTCTGGCAAATGGAAGAAGATTACTGGATCTGTACGAGGTCAGCGGAGTCGGAACGCGAGGCCGACGGTTCCCAGCGGAGACCTTCACGCTTTCGAACGGTCCGGTTTACCACTCTTCCAATTGCAACAGAGCCTTCGATGAGGTGACGCGCGCGCAGCGGTCCGGCAACTCTAACATCACCCAGCCAGTGCATGCCCATTGTCATAGAGCAGCCACACTCGGCGCAGTTCGGAGTGCCTCCAAATACGCACGGTTCGACGCGGCTCCGAAGGTCGGCGGTGTAGTTGACCGAAAGTTTGGAGAAGATGCAATCGGATGGGCCCGCCGGAGGAGCCATGAATGCTTCCATGAGGCCTTTGTGCATGCTCAGCTTTTCGTATCGGTGGGCGGAAGCTGTGAAGTACGCTGCAAGCTGCTTGCGGTTTTCAGGGGTGAGGCGTTCGGGCGTTTCCTCATTCACCTGGGGCGTATAAACGCTGACCCAGATGCGATTCACCTCGGGACGATTGTTCCAGAACTCGAGATAGCGGTCCATGTAGCCTGGCTGCTCGACGTTGTTGCGTACCACGGTCCAGTGAACGTTCACTTTGGCTCCGGCAATGTTTCGCAGGATTCGTTCGTACGTGGCGGGCTTTCTGCGGACATCGTGATCTTCCGGATTGCCGTCTACAGATACCGCGACAGTGATGCGCGGCATTGCAGTCCAGTCGGCCGGAATGGGAATCACCCCGCTGGTAACGATCATGGTGAAGATATTGCGGCGGCTGAGTTCCGGGAGCAAGGTTTGCAATTCCCGGTGACGCATCATCGGTTCGCCGCCGACCAGCGAGAGTTGCAACGGCTGGTGTTCGTCGACGAGGCGAAGGATTCCTTCGACGAGTTTTTCTCCACGTAGATCACTAACACTGCGCAGATTCGGACCGCCCTCGCCCAAATGGGAATCGCCGTAAGCGTAGCATCCGGGACAATGCAACGGGCACTCTCGCGTGATCTCAATCGAGAGCATCGGAATCTGACCTGCCAGAACCTTCCCCCAAGACTGAACGATATTGAAAAGCCTCATCCTGATCTAGCCTCTGTGACGGCTGAACGGGCCATTATGATTCAATTTCGTTTTGTTAGAAGTTCCAGCCGAGTGAAACTTCGTACGTTCTTGGTGTTACCCAGTGTGTACCGCTGAACGTAGACAGAAAATTGTAGAGGGCGGCCTCGTTAGTGATATTTACAGCTGTAAACTTTAGCGAAGTTTTGAGTTTCTCGCGACGCAAGAGGTTGTCGATTCCGATACTTACATCGAAAAGATTACGGGCGCCAATGCGAGGCGGATTGTGATCTGCATTGTATGTACCCGGCGCGGGAATATTGAGGCGGGTGGCTCCATACTTCGCTGAACAGGATGTGATCGGATTGCCCAACGCCGCATACTGGTTGCCGCAGTAGAAGCCGATGTCCGCTTGTTGAGCTGCTGTTAATCCAAGCGCGTCTTGCAGATCCGTAACGGCGCCCGCCACTTCCCCGCTATCGAACCGCCAGGTGAAGCCGGCCCACGGTCCGTCCTTCCCGTATTGGTACCTCAGAAAGGTTGTCTGTTGGAACGCCTGGTCATGATCGATGCGGA
Organism: Acidobacteriaceae bacterium; assembly: GCA_019243205.1. GTDB lineage: Bacteria > Acidobacteriota > Terriglobia > Bryobacterales > Bryobacteraceae > Bog-105. Next base: position 25,522 of record JAFAUR010000962.1, read on the forward strand.
AAACACCCAAATTAAGAGGCGAGTTAAAGACGAGCCCGCCGATTTCGGGACCGAAAAAGCGTGCTCGCGTGTGCCCCATAGTCGTATATGCCTGGAACCCGTGGATATTTATAGTGGAAAGCCGAATTGACACCCCGTCAATCTTCGACTTACGCCAGGAAATCGGGAACGCGAGCGGAGTGTTGAACAGAGTGTCAAAATCGAACGCATCCTTCGTGAACTTCCAGAAGTAACTTCCATCAAACTGCAGATACTTCGTAATCGCCTGCTGGAAGCCTAGACCAAACTGATTCCTGTGCCCCGGCCGCAGCGGTTGATTGACCGCTTCCCCGCCAATCTGGGAGGCCAGACCGCCTTCGCCGGTAAAGCTCGAGAGTAAGAGATTCTCGTTGTATGGAGTCTCCATGCTGCGCGTATAGGAAGCGCGGAACACCGTTCCTGTCGGTTTTAAGAGATACGAAAGACCGACGCGCGGCTGGAGGAGTTTATCTGTCGAAAGCCCGTCGTAATTGTCGAACCGAAGTCCGAGATTGACGGTAAGGTTCTTCAGCGTGATTGCATCCTGCGCGTAGACGGCTTCCTCATTCACCCGGCCCGATTGATTGAACAGGAAAAGCATTCCGTTGCGTGTGAGGTCGAAGGGCAACAAGCCGGGCATAAACCCGGGGTTCGGAATGTAGCCGGCCGCGGCGCAGGCATTCGGGAGTTGATCTCCAGGAAACGCAACAGGAGAGCCGTTTGTATTCGCGCAGATCGCGTTATAGAGGGGGTCCGTGATGCCGAAACTGAAATCTTCATGAAGACGATACTGCATCAGCTGTGTACCGATCTTCACGTTGTGAATGTTGTTGGCGAAAGAAAAGTCAACTCTCGTACCCCAGTTCTGAAGGCGTCTTCTCTGGCTTAACGTTGCCGGCGTGTCATTGAAAGGATCGGAGCTCGGGTAATAGCCGACCAAATCCTGGCGCACGAACGGATTTATGGTCAGCAACGTTTGCGGTGAAAATGTGTGCTGGTATCCCAGAGCGAAACTGAAGGTTCTAACCTGCTGGCGTTGGTCCTGCTGCAACTGATCGTATGTATTCGGGATCTGAAACCAGTTGCGAGCTGCAAAGATATTCAAATGAAGAGAATCGCGACTGCCCGGCTGATAATCAATGCGGTCGAAGATGTTCTCGTTGTTGCCTATGTCGTGAAACGGAGTGAATTCCGGGCTGTCGAGGAACCTGCCGCTGCGATCGGTGTTGACGACCAGAAAATTGCCCCAGTGTGAACTGCCAATCCCGAACGTAGCTTCTTCATTGAGAGTACCGAACGAACCATAACTTAGGACTAAACTGCCCGTTGGCCTTTGCCCGAGACCGGAACGCGTGACGGCGCTGACGACGAGCCCTGTCTTATCGCCATACTCGGCGCCTGGTGCAGTGCTGGTAAGCTCCAGCGATTGGAACGCATTGGCAGGCATCTGCGTGGAGAACGTCTTGCTTTGCTGGTCTGTTATAGGTTGCCCGTCGACAACGTACGACGTCTCGGCGTGATCGCCTTGCGGGTGGAAGAATCCGTTCGAGTCGGCAACAACCCCTCCGGACGTCAATGTTATGGCGTCGCTAAGTCCTTGGGCATTGGAGGATATCGGGAGATTGGCCAGGAGCTGTTGATCGACATCGGTGTGAGCAGCTGGAACGTTCTCGAGAACTTCCGCGGAAGCCTGTACGGTGACGGTCTCGGTGGAACCCGACAACGAGAGAGCCGCGTTGATTTGGATTGGAACCTGGGTACGCACCGGTACATCCTGGTTGAAGGTCTGGAACCCCGCAGCGCTGATCTGTAAATGGTATTGATTAGGTGGAATGTTGGGCAGACGATAGGAGCCATCTGTTCCGGTCTTGACGGTCCGGTTATAACCGGAAACCGAGTTACTTAACGTGACATCCGCGCCCGCGATTACCGCTCCGCTGGGGTCACTTACTGAGCCTTGAATGGTTCCACCGTTGCCGGTTGCCTGCGAACCAGAAGCAGATTGCAAACCAACATACGGTACAAAAAACAATGCTGCCAGCGCGTATGCCGGCCTTAGCGGCGACATCAAATCCAACTCCTCCTTGCTCTGTTGCTGCGAAAGACGCCTTGTTCAACACCGGCGCCCCCTTCGCAAAGGCACAAGTGTCAGGTTAGAGCGACTGAACCGGAGGCGCGCGCGAACCGAGTCGCGCGGAGTAATCGCGTGACAAAAAGTTCGGGAGGAATGCGATGACAGGACTCGAGTCTTCGGTGACGGTCTGCTTGCCTGCGTCGGTGCAAATGGCGACTACATCCGCTCGCTCAGTTACGTGACAGAGAAGACAAGTGGATTCATCGTCAACGCGACCCGAGTTGTGCAAGTGAAGCTGCGCTGCAAAACCGGCCAGCAGGATGAAAGCGATGCACAGAAGCGTGATACATCGGCTCACTCGCGAGCGCTCGAAACGGCTGTACAGCACTTATGATATGAATTATACGCAACGGAGGAAGCTCGCTCCGGCGGCGGCCGCGATCCCGCTCGCTTTTTGTTGACCCGATCATCAAACAGAATTAGACAAATTTGTTTCGTACCGGTAAAATATAGGGCATGCAGTCGAGCAAAACTTCGAAAAAGACACTTAAGATCGCGGACGAGACCGTTGTTCCGGCTCCCGAATCGAGCACCGGCCCAGAAGGAAAATCGAGTACGCGTACAACAAGGTCTTCCAAGACGAAGGAGACGGTCGCCGAATCAGGACCAGCAAAAATGCATCGTAAAGCAAGCACGACCAAAGTGAGCGAAGCAGTTCGGCCCGCTGTGGAACCGATTGTGGCCAAGGCGAAAGCAGCGGCAGCCGGAGCAACGGATTCCGCACCAGCGGTCATGGCGAACCCAGCGCCCATAGCCGCCACGCGAGATGTCTCACAACAGGAGATTGCCCGACTGGCGCACTCGTACTGGGTTGAGCGCGGTTATGCGCACGGGTCCTCTGTTGAAGACTGGCTGCGTGCCGAGCGCGAATTAAAGGCGAAAGTTTAGTTCATCACGGTTTTGGGGGCGGCCCCAAAACGGAATCGCGAGTAGCTCGTCAAAGGGAGTGGATGTGTTGCCTTCCACTTCCGCCGAGAACGTTTGTAAGCTTGTAGAAGCGCCCCCGCATTCATGAGCGAGCCAGTTTCGAGCGCGGCGAGTCAGACGCTTCCGACTCCACCGCAGGTTTCAGAGCGTCCGAAATCCGTAATCATCGCAACGGTTGCCTGGCTCCGGGACCTGATGTTGTCTGCTCTGATTGCCGTTCTGGTGATCCTGTTCCTATATCGTCCAGTGAAGGTCGAAGGCACCAGCATGATGCCGAGCCTGTACGATCAGGAGCGGCTATTCATCAACCAGTTCAGCTACAAGTTCGGCTTGGGCGATATCAAGCGGGGCGATACGGTCGTGTTCTGGTATCCCGAAGACACGACGAAATCCTATATCAAGCGCGTGATCGGCTTACCGGGCGATACAATCGCTGTCGATGACGGTTACGTCATCGTGAACGGCAAAAAGCTGATCGAAAATTACGTTCCACTCGAATATCGCGATGATCGCAGCTATGCTGCCCGCGTTGTTCCTCCGGATCAATATTTTGTGTTGGGGGACGACCGGATTTCCTCGAATGACAGTCGCGCGTGGGGCTTTGTCCCGCGAAGCTACATCTACGGCAAAGCAGTATTCGTTTTCTGGCCACCCGAGCGCGTCGGCACAGTGCGTTAATAGTTAGCGCCTTCCGCTAAATAGCCAAAGCAGAAGCGTACCCAGCAGGCTGAGAACCAGGCACGTCACCCACGGGAAGTACACAGTGGTGTTTCTGCCGCGCCAAGTGATGTCTCCGGGCAGTCTGCCGAGCGGTAAGTGTAGCCTGGTGAGGATCATCAGGCACACGCCAAGCGCAACGAGGAGCAATCCGCAAAGTATGAGCAGCTTCGCCAACGGCATACCCACCAAATAACAAATGAGGTTCCAGGCAGGGACGCTCGCACAGCTGCGTTAAACTGACCGCTGAACGCAAGATTCATGAGCGATTCCCAAACGTACACTCCAAGTCCTGAATTTACGTCGCGAGCACACGTCAAAGGCATGGACGAATACCGAGAGCTGTATCAGCAAGCACTGCGCGAAGGCGAAAATTTCTGGGCGCCTCTGGCGGAGAAGGAACTCACGTGGTTCAAGCCGTTTGCACGCGCGCTCGAATGGGACCCTCCGAGTGCCAAATGGTTTTCCGGGGGACGCATCAATGCATGCTACAACTGCCTGGATCGACACTTGCTAACCGAGCGTAGAACAAAGCCCGCCTTGATCTGGGAAGGTGAGCCGGGCGACTCGCGCGTCTACACTTACGAAGATCTTCATCTCGCAGTTTGCCGCTTCGCGACCGTACTGAAGGATCTCGGATTCAAATCGCATGACCGGGCGATCATCTATATGCCGATGGTTCCGGAGCTCGCCATCGCGGTGCTGGCGTGCGCGCGCCTCGGCATCATTCACAGCGTCGTGTTCGGCGGATTTTCGGCAGAAGCTTTGCGTACACGCACGCAGGACTTGAATGCGGAGCTGGTTATTACTGCCGACGGCGGCTGGAGGCGGGGCAAGGAAATCCGGCTGAAAGATGCTGTGGATCAAGCGCTCGAGGAATGCCCGCTCGTGCGCCAGGTGATCGTCTATCAGCGGACGGGATCCGCGCTCAATATGACGCCGGACAGGGACGTGTGGTGGCACGAACGCGATGAGCGCTTGTCCACTTCGCGCCCCACCGAAGTGGCAGCCGAGAACTGTGCAGCGCAGGATCTCGATTCCGAACATCCTCTGTTTGTGCTGTATACGTCCGGGACGACGGGAAAACCGAAAGGGATTCTCCATACGACAGCCGGCTACCTGCTGCAGACGACCCTGAGCATGCGCTGGGTCTTCGACCTCCGGGAGGACGATATCTATTGGTGCACTGCGGATATCGGATGGGTAACGGGCCACAGCTATGTGGTTTACGGGCCTCTTTCTGCCGGCGCGACGACGGTCATGTACGAAGGAGCGCCTGATTTTCCTGCGTTCGATCGGTGGTGGCAGATCGTGGCCAAGCACAAAGTGTCCATCTTCTATACCTCACCGACCGCGATTCGGTCGCTCGTCCGCCAAGGTGAGCAGTGGCCCAACGCACACGATCTGTCGAGTCTGCGGCTGCTCGGTTCGGTAGGGGAACCAATCAATCCGGCTGCCTGGGAATGGTACTACCGCGTTATTGGCAAGGAACGCTGTCCGATTGTGGATACGTGGTGGCAAACAGAGACCGGCGGGATTATGATCGCGCCGATGCCTGGTGCGATCCCGCTCAAGCCGGGTTCAGCGACATTGCCGCTTCCGGGAATAGAGGCGGATATCGTCGACTCCCGAGGCGAGCAAATAACCCAACCGAACAGGGAGGGCTTCCTGATCATCCGGCGGCCGTGGCCCGGCATGGCGCGAACGATATGGGGCGATCCCCGGCGCTACGAGGAGCAATACTGGTCGCGCGTTCCGGACGCTTACTTCACCGGTGATGCAGCCCGGCGGGACGCCGATGGGTATTTCTGGATATTGGGCCGCGTTGATGACGTCATGAATGTCAGCGGTCACCGGCTCAGCACGATGGAAGTGGAATCGGCGCTGGTCCACCATCCCGCAGTTGCAGAGGCAGCTGTGGTGGCAAAACCACACGACGTTACGGGCCAGGCCGTCTGCTGTTTCGTGACGCTCAAAGCGGGAGATTGGGACCACGGCAAGCTGAGTACCGAGCTGAGACAGTGGGTGGCACGAGAGATTGGCCCCTTCGCTCGACCGGAAGAGGTGCGATTCACCGATGCGCTTCCGAAAACGCGCAGCGGCAAAATTATGCGCCGGCTGCTGCGCGAGATCGTGACAACAAATGCCGTTACTGGAGATACGACTACGCTCGAGGACATTACGGTCCTCAGCAGGCTGTCAACGGTTCACGAAGAAGACTGATGCCGATCGTCAGCCTTCCAGTTTTGCATCGAGAGTGATCTCGGTATCGAACAGCTTTGAAACCGGGCATCCCTCTTTAGCGGCCTGAGTCGCGCGATTGAAGGCGGCTTCCGAGGCTCCGGGAATACGGGCCCGAAGTTCCAGGTGACTGCGCTTGATGGCAAATCCATCACCTTCCTTTTCGAGGCTGATGGTGCAATTGGTGTCGATGCTGTCGGCCTTCAGCCCTTCGTTCTGGAGCATCAACGACAGCGCCATCGAGAAGCAGGCAGCATGAGCCGCGGCGAGCAGCTCTTCCGGATTTGTATTCTTTCCGTCTTCGAAACGATCACGAAACGAATACGGAGTGTTCGATAGCACACCGCTCGTCGACGAAATTGTTCCCGTCCCGGATTTCAGGTCACCCTTCCACTGCGCCTTTGCTTTTCGGTCCATGTGTCCATCCTAAACGAGCGGACATGGCGGACCATTCAATCGAGACGCGCGACGGAAGCGATCATTCGTCCAGCGTGTTCGCGCTCGCGACGGAACGAGAAAAACTGGCCCGTCTGACAGGCTGTGCAGAGGCCGGAATCGAAGATGAGATTCTCCGGAACGCCAGCTTCCAGGAGTTGTCGGATGTTAACTTCCGGCAAATTGAGATGCGGATTGCGTGACCCCGGCGGCGCCTCCTGGCCCCAACGGCTGAAATGTGCGAACACGTCGGGGCCGACCTCATAGCAGCACTCGCGGATGCAGGGTCCGATGGCGACATGTAAGTCTCGGCTGCGTGTCCCGAAATCGGATGTCATCCGTTCCACTGCGCCCTTTGCAATTTCAG
>JAFAUR010001093.1 GCA_019243205.1 Acidobacteriaceae bacterium
CAGCCGATAATGCAACGCGCCCAGTTTCGAAGAATTCCGGCGAAGGTGGCGCTCCACTGTGACCAGTCGGTTGCATAGTTTGGATCTTTAATATCCGGACCACCTTCAGTCCAATACGCATGCTTATCGGGATGCGCATCATGGACGCGCGTCATTGCCGATGGCTCGCCTAGATATCCGTGCCAGGCCACTCCCTCTACATAGCGGCTGACTTGCGGATCATCCAATTCGCAGATCGCTCGCCCCCAAAGGTTGTAATTGTGATCAATGATCCAGATTTTGGCATCGATGCTATTGCTAGCTAATGCGGGGCCCAGGTGCCCAGCGACAAACTCAGCCTCATACTCCTGTCCCCACTGGCACGCCGGCATCCGGCCATCCTGGTTGGTATCTACTTCGTTCTGAATTGTGACCGCATTGACCGCCACGCCCGCAGCTCGATAAGCCTGGAGAAATTTGACGAAATATTTCGCATAGGGCGCGTAGTATCGCTTTCGCATGCACCCGCCGAGCATGGTCCCGCTCTGCTTGATCCAGCCAGGAGGACTCCACGGCGATCCGAGCAGGAAAAGATCGGGATTCGTTTCACGCGCCAGCTTCAACATGGGAAGGATGTACTCGCGATCATGGTCGACGGAAAAGCGGGTCATTTCAGGATCCGGCTCGCCTTCATCGAAACTGTACGCCTGGGTCGCATAATCGCTTGACCCTATGCAAAGGCGGCAGACGCTGAGGCCCATTTCCGTGGAGTGAAACAGCTCCCGGAACAAGTGCTCGCGGGCGGCTGGCGAAAGCTGATTGAACATGTAGCAAGCCGCATCAGTGAATGCCGCCCCGAACCCGAGGACCTCCTGGAAGCTCTTGCCTGGATCAAGCACGACCGACTCGGCGGAAGGACCCTGGTCGGATTGCCAGTGAAGCGGGCGCTCCTCGGCATATCGCTTCGCTCCAGCAGTGACCCGCACCGCGATCTCGCCGCTTGCGGGCGCACTCTGCGCCGGGGTAGGCACGATATGGGCGAGAGCCGCTACGCCAGCCGACGTGAGTCTAATCAGATCTCGCCGAGTGGGTCCGTTTTGCATTTTTCTAGGTCTCCTTCGCCTCTGGGTCAATCATTTCGGGACATCCTGGTCCGGTCGCTCTTGTTCGGCGGGTTGCAAACGCATCGCCTGATAGACCTGGGTCAGACGAGCTTTCATTCCCCTGAGCCTTCGGAACTCCGCCATTTCGCGATGCGCATCATCCGTACGCCCCGATTTCCGGTACAACGCCGAAAGGTGATAGTGGATAACGGCGTTGAACGGCTCGAGCTGAGCCGCCTTCTGCAGAAGAGGTATCGCTTTTTCGGGCTGGTTCATCGAGATGAAGGCCTTCGCAAGGCCGACGGCCGCCTCGGGATCATTGGGTTGCAGCTCGAGAGCTCGGGAGTAATGCGCTGCGGCGGCCTTCAGATCGGATTGATGGGCTGCGATCTCGCCGAGCCTACACTCTGACCTCTCATCGAAAGGATTCGCTGCTAAAGCCGCTTTGTATTCACTCTCTACTTCCTCGCGGTCGGAGGGAATGGTAGAACCGCTGAGCGCCTCAGCCAATTCGAAACGAAGGCCCGGGATTTTAGGATCGATCTTCAGGGCCTCCCGATACTGCGCGATTGCTCCTTCGGTATTTCCCTGCCTGGCAGCTTCGTGGGCCATAAGCTGGTGCATTCGCGCGGAATCGGGAGCGAGCATCGCAATACTCAACATGCTCTCGTCCGCCAGGTCTAAATAGATTCGATGGGCGGTGTAGAGGATATCGATATCTGTCGGCTTGAGCTGCCGTAATGTGCTTGCGACGGCTGCCGCTTTGTCCAGCGCCCCTGCGCCGTAATAAATCTCGATCAACTCCATTCCGGCTTGAACGCGGATTTTCTCCTCGGTCAGTTGCGGGAACGATTTCTCTAAATCGAGCTGGGCATTCGCGGTTTGGCCGATGCGCCTTTCACACATCCCGAGCAAAGCCTGGAGCTTCCACAATGTCGGTTGAAGCTGAACCGCAGCGCGGAGCTGCTGGGCAGCATGCGCAAAATCGCTCTGGAAGAACAGCAGTACTCCGAGGTTGCCGCGCGCTTCGATGTTGTCCGGATCGAGCGCCACGATTGCGCTGAATTCTTGAGCGGCGAGGTCCGGCCGGTTTCTTTTCAGGTATTCCTGCGCCTGACGCGAGTGCGTTTGTAATTGCTGCTGCTTACTCGAATCAGACTGGCAGAAGGTTGGGAGAGCCGTAATCAGAACAACAGTTACAGCAAGACTGACGGACCTTCCGATCACGCAAACATTCTGCAGCCATTGCGAAGGGTAGTTCCCTTTTTTCAGTCGCGGCTCAGAAGGAAAAACGAGCGCCAAGCTGAACCACACGGGGACCTTGAGTGGAAGAAATAATTCCGGCCCCGCCGGGAGTCCCTACGGACGTGCTCGGCAGGCCGAAGTTCGGGTGATTTAGAGCGTTCATTGCATCGACCCGGATCGTGAGTTGGCCCGCTTCGTGCGGCAGCGGGAATCGGAAATTCTTGCCCATTGAAAAATCGAAGCTCACGGACCCGGGCCC
>JAFAUR010000121.1 GCA_019243205.1 Acidobacteriaceae bacterium
TTGCGGTCGATCACCGGGAATCCCGGCGCGGCCAGGATCGTGAGGATCGGCTCGTCGGGGTTTTTCAAGATCACATCGACTGTCTTCTCATCGACGATCGCCGTGTGATCGATGTTGGCGATGTATTGAGAGGGCTGGTCGCCGAGAAAAAGCACACGGTCGAGCGACCATTTGACATCATCGACGGTCATCGGATTGCCGCTCGCGAATTTCACGCCGTCTCGGATCGTGAAGCGCCACCCCTTGCGGTCGGGTGTGCGGGCCCAGGAGGTGGCAAGTGCAGGCTTGAGGTTGATGTAATCTCCCGGATCCATGGTGACGAGCATTTCGTAGGCTGCCGTCAACGTCATGGGCGGCGTGTATTGGGCCTGTCTCGCCGGATCGAGGGTGATGGTGTCGCTGATATCGATGCCGATGACAAGCGTCGTCTTCGAGGCTTGCGCCAATACGCACTCGGGAAGCCCAGCCGCGAGCATCGCTCCTCCAACACCGAGAAGCTGCGCCAATTCCCGGCGGCTGATGAAGCCCGATGCTTCACTCGTCATGGCATTTTCTCCCTGGTCGGCCACGACTGCAGCTGAACTGCGTCGATTTTGGATCGATCAAACTACATGTTCGAAAGTGGCGCAATGCAAGGCAGGGGGGCGTGTCGGGGGCTTGGAGTTTCCCGCAGAGGCCAGCCGAGCTTGCCATATAGGAACTTGCCGCAAGAAATCCGCGGAGTTATATACGCAGCGTTGTCGGAGTGTGGCTCAGCCTGGTAGAGCACCTCGTTCGGGACGAGGGGGTCGTAGGTTCAAATCCTATCACTCCGACCATCCTGCAACATCCTTAATTGTCTGGATCGCTGCGCGTTGAGTCTGCGCAGGTCTCTTGCCGTCCCTCGCTTAGTGACCGATCCCCCGAACTCTTTTCTTCCCCCGCCCGATGCGTGAGCTATACTGAACCCGGCCACGGCTCGGGACATCCTCACGACTTCGGCCGTGTCCCTCCTGATCTAGGGAAACCGCGTTTTCCGCGAATCACGAGCGAGATTGGGCAAGAGGATTGTATCGAGGAAGATAGATCATCATGCTCAAGGAACGGCGGTCCGTGCGCTCGAGGTCGTTCCTCAAGGCGACGATCCGGTTCTATAACCGGAACGTGACGATTGATTGCGTGGTGAGGGACATCTCGCCGGCTGGAGCCAAGCTTGAGGTCGATCGCACTTACGTACTCCCTCAGGAATTCGACCTCGAGGTTCCGCAGCGAAGCGCCGTATATCCTTGCGAGCTCAAATGGAGGAAGGAAAACGCTGCAGGGGTCCGTTTCAAGGAGAATGTCGACCCCGCAGCTGCCCATTATGGGGAACTCGCCAAGGCAAGGATCGAGGCGCTCGAGAAGGAGAATGCGGCGCTTCGCCTCGAGGTGTCGCGACTCACGCTTCTACTGCAGGTGTCCGAAAATAATTCAGAGAAGGACTTGAGCCGCGACACATGACGAACAGCCTCATTTCTCGGATCCATGCCACAAAGCTCATCGCTCTCGGGATTGCCGCGATGTCAATCGTTCCTGCCGGATGCGTATCGTCCGAACGACGGCTCGCCGCAGACAAGGACCAATGTGCCGACCGCAGTCTGACTCCCTCGACCAATGCTTACGATGAATGCGTCGCGGATGCGACGAGCCGCCGCCATGAAGTCGAGGCCCGCCAATCGGTGCGCATGCAACAAGTTCAGGATCAGAGCATGGAAAATTTCATGCACTCGCAAAGCACCGCGCCTTGACCTCGATTTCGCTCCGGCGGTCGAGAGTGCCTTGAGCTTCGGGTGCCGGAGAATGCCGAACGCAGACCGATCAGCTCGTTGAGCCTGCGAGATAGGGTTCAACCTCTTCTGGAAGAAGTCCAAGCCCGGCAATGATGCGGCAAGCCCGCGCGCCGGCCGACGGGTGATCCCCGTGCTGCGAGAACGCGACCGCTCCGCCCTTCCCGGTCGCATAGGCGCAGGCGCTGCTCACGGCCGCCATGCCGGTCATTTTCTCTTCCCGCTCGGCGGCGACAAGGCGCCCGTCGGAGGTTTGCACGAAACGTAGAACATAATAGTGGGTCATGCATATCCCGATATATCACTGAAGGCCGTGACGTGCCCTCGTCAGTTGAGCGCAATTCCCTTGCGGCGAGACGCAATTCGAGCGGCGTGATCAGCTTTGAGTGCGCGACGCGGACCGAATGCAATCTCCCCTCGAGCTTGGCGGCCCAGAAGCCGAGAAAGCCGCGACGCAACGGAAAGCGGGGCGCCGGATCGTAATCATGCCAGATGCAACTTTGCAGAAACACTGGATGAGCCGGCAGGCGTTAAAGGTTTTCAGCCATCGTCAAGCGTACCCGGCAAGTTACCTGAGGAAAACCTTGAAATCCATTTCTCCTCCCGTGCGAGTGAAAAGGGGGTGCCCGAGGGAGGAAGACCTTGGGACACCCTTAAGTTTACCTGGATCACCATCCACATCCGTTGAGCGCGGATGGCAATTCAGTAAATGCTTGGCTCCTTTCAGCGTCCATAGTCGATTATGAT
>JAFAUR010000662.1 GCA_019243205.1 Acidobacteriaceae bacterium
TTCACAGGCGTCATCCTCAGCGACTGGGGCGTTACGAACGATTGCAGTGAGAATTGCCGCAACGGAATGCCTGCCGGCCAGCAGCCGACTCCTGCGCAGATCGCCATGTCCTGGGGTGTGATCGATATGCCCCGCCCGGACCGTTTCGCGAAGGCCATCAATGCCGGCATCAATCAGGTGGGCGGGACGGAAGATGTCGACGCGCTGCTCAAAGGAGTGCGGAGCGGCAAGATCTCGCAAGCGCGCATTCAGGAAGCGAGCCGCCGCATCCTCGAGCAGAAGTTTGCTATTGGCCTTTTCGAAAACCCGTACGTGGATCCCGCAGCTGCGAAAAAGGTAGTGGGCGATCCTGGTTCCATTCGGGCCGGCGAAGCCGCCCAACAGCGCGCCATGGTGCCGCTTGAGAACAAGCTCGGGAAGGTGCCCGTCAAAGCCGGTGCGAGGGTCTGGCTCTTCGATATCGATTCCGGTGTTGCGAAGGCGCACGGATTCAGGGTGGTGGATTCGCCGGGGCAGGCGGATGTGGCAATTATCCGTGCTTCGGCGCCCTTCGAAACCAGGCATCCAGGCTACTTCTTCGGCGCGCGTCAACACGAAGGCCGTCTGAACTTTCAACCGGGCGACCCCGCATTCGATGCCTTGCTCAAGTGCGGCAAGACGCCAGCCGTGATGACTGTTTACCTCGATCGCCCCGCCATTTTGACGGACGTAAAGGATAAGGCGGCGGTGCTGTACGCTGACTTCGGAATCAGTGACGACGCATTACTGGATGTGCTCGCAGGGAAAACGAAAGCAGCGGGCCACCTTCCGTTTGAATTGCCGTCTTCTATGGAGGCGGTCGCGGCGCAGAAGAGTGATGTGCCTCATGACTCCGTGCGTCCCCTGTACCCATACGGTTACGCCCTCAAAGCGCCCAGTGACTTTTCTGCAGTTGTTGAGGACTCTACCAAGAAGTAAGGAGATACCTGTTCGATGATTCTTTCGAGGAGCTCGCTGTTACCTTTTGCAATCGTGCTCGCGTGTCCACTCATGCATGCGGCCGATTGGTTGACGGACGGCGGCGACCCGCAGCGCACAGCCTGGCAGCGCGACGAGAAAATCCTCAGCACCACCACCGCGAAGGATATGAAGCTGCTCTGGAAAATCAAACTGGACAGCCAGACTCGCGAAATGCACAATCTGTTTCCGACGCTCATCGTAGATAAAGTCAACAGCCCCGCGGGCCCGAAACAGATCGCGATTGTTGCCGGCGTCTCAGACAACATCTTCGCCATCGATGTGGATACCGGCGAACTCATCTGGAAGAAGCATTTTGACAGTACGTGGACGCCGCCGCCTGGACCCCAACGTGGCGCTGGCCCCCTTTGCCCCGGTGGCATCACCGCCACGCCCGTTATTGAGCCGACCGATACTCCCGGCAAGTACACAATCCTGGCAGTATCGTGGGACGGCCGATTACACCAGCTAAACGTAGCGGATGGAGAGGACGTAGCCGTCCCGTCAAAATTTATGCCGCCCAACGGCAAGCCGTATGCTCTCAACCTTTGGAAGAATGTCATCTATACGCACACGGCGCAGGGCTGCGGCGGTAACCCGAACGATGCATACTCGTTCGATTTGCCTACCGGCAAGGTTGGTTCCTGGGGCCCCGCGGGCGGCGGCATGTGGGGCCGCTCGGGTCCTGCGATCAGCACAAGCGGGACGATGTATACGGGGACAGGAGACGGCCGGTGGGCTCCAGAGGATGGCATCTTCGGGAATGGAATCGTCGGTCTGAAGCAGAATCCCGATACAAAGATGCTGGAACTCGTCGACTACTTTGCCCCGACGAATGCGGAATGGCTTGACTCGCACGATCTCGACATGCAGGTCACTCCCGCAATCTTCCCGTTTAAAGACAAGGAATTGATGGTCAGTGGGAGCAAGGAATGCCGCGTCTATCTCATGGATACAGCGTTGATTGGCGGCGACGATCACCGCCATCCTCTCTACACCACGCCTCTCATTTGCAATGAAGATGTGAACTTTGCCGGTGCGGGCATCTGGGGATCGATGGCAAGTTGGCAAGATTCAAAAGGAACCCGGTGGGTCTTGACCCCCTTCTGGGGACCGCCTCATTCTAAATTTCACACGCCTATCGACTACGGTGACGTGAAGCATGGCGCGATTCTGGCGTTCAAGGTTGAGGAGAAGAATGGCAAGTATCAACTCACGCCCGCTTGGATGTCGCGCGATATGAATCGCGCCGAGCCTCCCGTCGTCGCGAACGGAGTCGTCTTTGCCTACGGTAGTGGCGAAGACACGGATCAGGCCTATCCCGACGTCGGGCTCGATGACGTGTCATCCCGGCGTATACCCGGGTCAACACATGCAACGCTCTACGCTCTCGACGCCAAAACAGGTAAGGAACTCTGGTCCAGCGGTGATCAGATCACATCGTTTAATCACTGGACAGGCTTGTCTGTGGCAAACGGCCGCGTTTACATCGGCACTTTCGATGGCAATCTCTACTGCTTCGGCATAAAGAAATAAAGGAGGTTCAAATGAGCAGAGCAACTCACCGCCTCACGTTCTGGGTCGCCGCTGGAATGGCTCTAGCC
>JAFAUR010000866.1 GCA_019243205.1 Acidobacteriaceae bacterium
GGTAGCGGCGAATGGGAGGCCAGGTATTCCGTTGCAAACGCTGTGAACGCGCCGCTTGCCTCCAGCACTTGCCCAAGCCTAGTCAGCGCCAGCGGACCAACCTCGACATCAGGCTGGATCCCGCCTCCGCCATATACAACCCGGCCGGCATCCGTCTTGTACCCAGGGCCTTTCTCCGTCTTTGCCCCGAAGGTGCTGGAGAGCGCCGAATCGTGCAAGGGATGTTGAATGGAGCGTCCGCTTGGGGTGTAATAAAAGGCCGTCGTAATGGCTAAGCCCGCGCCATCGGAAAGGGGCATCACGGTCTGCACCAGGCCCTTCCCAAAGCTCGTCTCACCCACGATTGCCGCACGGTCGTGGTCCTGCAATGCTCCCGCCAAAATCTCTGATGCGCTCGCCGTCTTCTCATTGATCAGCACGGCCATCTGAAAGCTGTACGGCTTTGCGTTCTTCGGAACATCCGCCACCTGCAGTTCCGTCGCCCGTCCCTTGGCAGTCAAAATCCTCTGCCCGGGTTGCAAGAACATTGCTGCCGCATCCAGCGCCGACTTAACTACACCCCCAGGATTGTTGCGTAGATCAAGCACAAGCCCGCGGAGCTGAGCAGCGCCCAGCTTGTCAAGTGCCGATCGCAGTTGCGCTGCTGTTTGCACGTCCCAGCTCGACACCCGAATGTAACCAACCCCGGGAGCCAGGGGAAACGCGCGGTCCACACTTGGGGCATCCACCAGCTCGGGCGTCAACGTGAACTGCAAAGGTTTGGGCGACCCGCGCCGTCGTACGTAAATCGAGATCTTCTGCTGCCTCGCCTCCGTCAAAAGTTGGCCGATCTGCTCCACATCCAGAGCACGGATCGCAATGTTATTGACCGCGAGCAGTTCATCCCCCGCCTGGATCCCGGCCTTATTCGACGGTGTGCCCGGCAGCGTCTGCAGGAAAATCACCTGTCCCGGAAGAACCGATACGATACTCCCAAAACCTTTCTGCTCCGATTCCTCCATACGCTTTAATTGATCGAACTGCGCTGGATCGAAAAATTGCGTGTGGGGATCCAGCTGGCGCAGCATCGACGGAATTGCGCCTTCGTAGATCATTTTGTCGACCTGGGGCTGATCCGCCGCCTCACGTTGAACGACGGAAAATACGTCCACAAACCGGCGCAAGGCGGGACCCAGCTCTGTCGCAGGATCCAACTGGGGTAATGGCCGTTTCGCGTCCTTCGTCTGAGGCGTCTGTGCCGCCAGATGTGCGCAAATCGCAAGGGAGAGTAGTAGCAGTGTCGCGGACCGAGTCAAACGTATATTGTCTCGCGCCCAGGTCTCCTCAAACAGAAAAGCCGTCTGCATCCCAAAAGGGAGAGACGGCCCATCTGCGTTAACGGTTGATCAGCTGCTACTTTCGGGACGACAAGCGGTCCAGAGTGTGAACGAAGCTCTTGGCCTCAGCCGGTACCGGCGGAGCCGTGTGCAGAATCTCTTTATTGGTAATTGCATTACCGTACAATTCTTTATTCGAATCGGTATCCTGAGTCACGGTTGACCCGCTCAGATCGAGGCCGCCGAAGATGCCGCGAGAACGTGAATAGGTCAGGATTTCTGCCTTCATCTGGGCGTCCGTCATCGCAGAAGAATCTCGCCCGACCGGTCCCGCAGCGCCGGACGCCTCGGCGCCCAGTGTAAATTTGTCGCTCAGCAGGCTGTTCATGCCGCGCTCATTCATGACCAACATGACAACGTCCGTTTCCTTCCCGCCAATCAGAAGACCGAATTTGCCGCCCGCGAGCCGGATGGATCCGGGTGCGCTCCAGCCCACACCGCTCTTCTTGCGGCAGGAAAAGAACCCTTTGCCATACTCCCCGCCGACAATGAACCCGCCCGCTTTCACATTCGGAATCACCACCACGCATTGCGCCTTACTCAACAAATCTTCCGGGATGCCTTTGTCGGAAGCAGTCGCCATTGCATTTAAATCTTCCGTCGCCGCCTGGAGACGCTCAGCCGCATCCTTCTGCGCGAACATGGGTACCGCTAACATCGCTGTCAACGCAACCCCTATAACTACTCTCATGTCGATTAAACTCCTCCTGCCTTAATCTTTTTCAGTTGCGTAATTTCACTCGCCAACAAATAGACGTGGCTTCGGAGCAACATTGCACACCAAGAATAACCCCTGCCACGGCACGAAATCGTGAATTTCTATTCAGAATTATCAGCCGTTCGGCGCGGCAATCTTCTTTGCCGTTTCTTTGCCGAGTCGGACACAGTCCGGGATTCCGATCCCTTCGAAAGCGTTGGACACCAGATACAGCCCGTTCTGTTG
>JAFAUR010000877.1 GCA_019243205.1 Acidobacteriaceae bacterium
ACTTCGGCAAGATTGCGAGCCGTGGGGGCCCTTGCGTACGTTGATCGTTGGTGATCGGCTAGAATCTACTGCAATGAAATTCATCTTGACTGCGATATTCGCGGTGCTCCTGACGAGCGCGATGAGTGCGGCGAATGTTGATGACGCCACCAGGCAGTTATCCCGCGACATTTTTCAGCAATTGATCGAGATCAATACAACGGATTCGATGGGCAGCACCACAACGGCCGCCGAGGCCATGCGCCAGCGCTTGCTGCAAGCCGGAATGCCGGAAAGCGACGTCGTGGTCTTGGGCCCCAATGATCGGAAGGGCAATATGGTGGCGCGTCTGCGAGGGACGGGTAAGGGCAAACCGATTCTGATTATTGCCCACCTCGATGTGGTCGAGGCCAAGCGGTCCGACTGGACGACTGACCCGTTTCAATTTGTCGAGAAAGACGGCTATTTTTACGGCCGCGGCACGCAAGATATGAAGGACAGCGATGCCATTGCCGTGACCACGCTCATTCGCTTTTTGAAGGAAGGATTCAAGCCCAACCGGGATATCATTCTGGCCTTAACGGCGGATGAAGAGGGCGGGACGTTTAACGGCGTGGACTGGTTGCTGAAGCATCATCGCGATCTGATCGATGCCGAGTATGTGTTAAATCCGGATGCGGGCGCCGTCATGACCGACAAGGGGAAGCCGATCGATGTCGAGGTGGAAGCGACGGAGAAGCTGTATGCCGACTTTCAATTGACGGCTACGAACCCTGGTGGGCACAGCTCATTGCCGACGCCGGACAATGCCATCTATGAAATTGCCGATGCGCTGGGGCGGTTGGAAAAGGCTCCCTTCCCGTTCGAGCTGAACCCTGTTTCGCGTTCCTGGTTCGAGCAAGTGGCGGCTTCTGAGGCGGCCCCGGTTGCCGCGGACATTCGGGCCATGCTGAAAACTCCGCCGGATGCCGAGGCCATTGCACGGCTGTCCAAGAACCCCCGGTTTAATGCGACCCTGCGGACGACCTGCGTAGCCACCCGCTTGAGCGGCGGACATGCGGATAATGCGTTGCCGCAGACCGCCCAGGCACTGGTGAACTGCCGGATCCTGCCGGGACACTCCAAGGAAGAAGTACGCCAGGATCTGATCCGGATTTTCGCCGATCCGAAGATCACCGTACGCTACAAAGACCCGGCAACGGCTGAATATCTGGACAAGGCTCCCGATACAAAAGCTTTTTTGCCCTCGCCTCCGCGGCAGGACGTGATGGACCCGCTACGGACGATCGCAGCCAAAATGTGGCCGCGGGCTCCAGTTATCCCGGAGATGGAGACCGGCGCGTCGGATAGCATCTATACGATTGCCGCGGGCCTGCCGAGCTACGGGATCAATGGGGTCGCGATTGATGAGGACGATATTCGGGCGCATGGGAAGGACGAGCGGCTCCGGGTCCAGTCTTTTTACGAGGGCGTAGACTTCTATTATCGGTTTGTGAAGGCGATCACTTCGGAGTAGGTGAGGGTTTTCGGCAGATTTCGTTCGAATTTTCATGGTTCGAGGGCGATTTCAGCCTTGCACGCTCGGCCCATGGGTGATATTCTGAACGAGTCGCCGCAAACGCAAGTGAGTGGCGGCTCGGGTGGGCAGGAAGGACTTGCCAACTTCGAGCGGGTTTGATAAGTTGGTTGATGGCGGTCATTGTGACTGTCAACGGGAAGGTAGTCGAGATCGGCAGTACGCGGATCTTGATTCGGACTCCATAGCAGTTTTCAAGCAGTCCTGAAGTAATTCCAAGCTACCGATTTCAAAACGGGTTTTTCCCGACAGTTTTCTGGATCAGGCGCGAGTCTGCGGCTGAAATGCGGCTGGGGCCAGCGTGATCCAAACGGCTTTTCGAGGCCGGCAGCGATCAAATCTTGCGGAGTAATCCGTGATCGTTTGGTACGCTGCGCAGTTGTTTGACAATCTGGTTGGACGCAATGAAGTAATTCGTCAGACTTTTTGAGTAAAAGCCGGAACGATACGGTCCTGCCGTTTTGATGGCAGGGCGATACTCAACAAGATCAAACGAGAGTTTGATCCCGGCTCAGAATCAACGCTGGCGGCGCGCTTAACACATGCAAGTCGAGCGAGAAAGGGGAGCAATCTCTGAGTACAGCGGCGTACGGGTGAGTAACACGTGGGTAATCTGCCTCTTGGTGGGGAATAACCCTGGGAAACCGGGGCTAATACCGCATAAGCCTGGAAAGGGAAAGCAGCAATGCGCTGAGAGAGGAGCCCGCGGCCGATTAGCTAGTTGGTGAGGTAACGGCCCACCAAGGCGACGATCGGTAGCCGGCCTGAGAGGGCACACGGCCACACTGGCACTGAAACAC
>JAFAUR010000908.1 GCA_019243205.1 Acidobacteriaceae bacterium
CGCCACCAACTTGCGCCATTTACAGGATTGATTCCCCCGGCTCGCAAAACAGGCCAAAGAATCTCAGTGTCTTTCAGATGAACATCATAGATTTTCGAAACGAAGTCGCGAGCCGTTTGGATAGGATCCATGAACTGCCTGACCAGGTGCGAAGGATCGTATTGCAGCCCGACGTGCGGTGAATCATTGAAGCCCTTGAAAAGCGCTTCGAAGCCAACGGGGCTCGTTGCCAGGTTCGGACCTTCAGGCCATGGCTCCCAGAGGATGCGGACGTTGTGCTTTTCGCAGGCTGGGAAATACTTCTCCGTGTAGATGCTGACGACCTCGTCGATCTGTTGTTGGAACGGTTTCGTCCGGTTCTTACCCGATGCGGTACCAATGTAGGGGACCTTGAGCTTGCCTGCGAGCTCAATCGCCTTGACGAAATAAGCGTTGTTCTCCGCACGTTTAGCGGCATCGGGATCGGTGTGATTGATCGTCAGTTGGAATGCCGACACATGCATTTCCTGTTGCGCGAGGACGGAGCGTACGCTCTCCACCTCCGCATCCGTCATGGTGCTGGCGTTCAGGGTGGATTTGGGCCCCGCGTCAAGGATCATGTTCGTGAATCCCTGCGTTTTTGCGAACGCGACGTTTGGGGGAGTGTATTTGCCCAATACGCCGAGTCGCGGACGCCATTCCTGCCTGACGGGTTTCGCGATGGCCGATACCGCCGCTGCTCCGGCAAGGGAGGTTAACAACGTTCTGCGATTCATCAGTGACAAGTGTATAGCGCGAGCGAAGCGAGCCGTCACCGCGCTTAGCTTCTAGAAGTTGAGGCCTTCCCAGATCGGCTCCAAATCGAGCGTAAAGCCTCCGACGGGATCTTCTCCCCGGAGCATTGTCGGGTTGTCTAGGGTCTCGGGAAGGCGGAACCGGCGGTGGATCTCCACCCGGCGTTTATCGGGATCAATCAACCAGCCGAGCGCCACGCCATTGCGTGAATATTCGCGCATCTTCGCCTGCAGATCGGACCAGTGGTCGCTGGGGGACATGATTTCGACGACGAAATCCGGAACAACCTGGAGGAGTTTTCGGAGCTGGTCGCGCGTGAGCGCTTTGAGCGTCTCGAGTTTCACCCAGGAGCCATCCGGGCTGCGCTTCGAGCCGTCGGGAAAAATGAAACCGACACTCGAATCGAACGCCTTACCGCGCCCGTCTGCTTGCGCCCACAGCCCAAGTCGTAGGGTTAGCTGTTGGTTCTGGTGCGAAGACTCCCCGCCGGCCGGCGATATGACGTATACGTTTCCCTCGCTGTCCTGCTCGATTTTTGTGTTCTCAAACAGTACACAGACACCCGCGTACACTCGTTCTGGGTCAGCGCTCTTACCGGGGCGGATCACCAGCGTCTGGCCAGGCCCGTCGTACAATAACCGCCGGAGCATCTGGAAGGTATCGGGCCAAGCTTTGCTATGCGAGTTCTGCTCCATGTGTCTCCGGTATGAGAAGTGCGCATAATGCCGCTGCCGCGAACGCCACCGCACATGCCCCGAACCCCCACGGCAGGCCGTGCGCTTCGCCGATACTGCCTATAAGTAGCGGGGCGAACGCACTGAGGCCGCGTGCTGCGTTATAGGAAATGCCCAGCGCCGTGGCACGGATGGCGGTGGGGAACAGTTCGCTTCCCAGGATGCCGGAACCAGTGAAAAAGCCTGTTCCGAAGAATGCGCTGACTAAGCCTGTCAGCAGGATAGTGACGGGCTGCGACGCGAAAGCGAATGCGGGTACAGACCCGGCTGCCAAGGCCAGATACGTTACGAGAGTGCGCTTGCGGCCAAAACGGTCGGCGAGAACGCCGAAAAGCAGGTATCCCGGCAGCATTCCGCATAGGTTGAGGACCATTAGGAAGGTAGTGAAATCAAGCGTGCTGAAATTGTGACCACCCTTTGAAACAGGAAGTGCAAGATACGCCGGAATCCAGGTAAACAGACCCCACCAGGCGAACATCCCAAAAGTGTTCATGCTAAGAAGGGCAATCAGGGAAGAGCGAACCTTTTTCCAAAGTTCAGACGTTGCGGCCGGCTTTGTGTTGATGTTGTTGCGGTGTTGTCTCCACATTTCCGGTTCGGGTACATCTTTCTGAATCCATAACGTGACCAGTGCCGGAAAAACGCCGACGAAAAATACCCACCGCCAACTTGACCGATGCAACACCACACCAGCGACGAGCGCGGCCAAGGCATAGCCGATAGCCCAGCTGCTCTGAACGATGCCCAGCGCACGGCCCCGCCAGGCCGTTGGCCAGGTTTCGGCGACAAGCGTTGCGCCGGAGTTCCATTCGCCGCCCATGCCGAGTCCTAACAGAAAACGGAAAACAGCAAGCATAGTGATGCTGGTAGAAAATCCGCAGGCAAACGTGAAAATCGAATAGACGAGAATGCTTTGGCTCAGCATGCGGCGGCGTCCGAAGCGATCCGCCAGGAAGCCGAACGCGACACTGCCGATCGCCGAGGCAATCAGGGTGAACGTGTTAAGGAGACCAGCGGTCGCTTTGCTCATACCGAATTCCCGCATGAGGGTCGCGAGCACGATCGAATAAAGCATGACATCGAAGGCATCGAGCATCCAGCCCAGGGCCGCGGCCAATAGTGTGCGGCGTTGCGCAACCGTAGTCGCTGACCAGCGGAATGGCGGACAGTTTGGAATTACCGAGAGCCGCTCGAATGTGCTCAAGATTTGGTCACCACTGAGAATAGGATAGACACGAACTGATTCATGCGTATAGCCATCGACACAGGCGGAACGTTTACTGATTGTGTTTACCTTGAGGACGCCGAACTCAAAGTATTAAAGATTCCGTCGACTCCTCACGACCCTGGCGAGGCCGTTCTGGCTGCGGTGCGCCAGATCGGCGGGACAGGACGGGCTGAAGTACGGCACGGCACAACCGTGGGAACCAATGCCCTACTCGAAAGAAAGGGCGCGCGTGTCGCTTTCGTGACAACTGCCGGTTTCGAGGACACGATCTCTATCGGCAGACAGGCTCGGCCGAAGCTCTATGATCTGTTTTTCACGAAAGCGGCTCCGCTCGCGCCTTCCGGGATGTGTTTCGGGATAGAAGAACGTACCAGTTGCGATGGAACGATTCTGCGAAGTCCGGAGGAAGCAGAGGTCAACCGACTAACGGAAGCTATCCGCGCCGCTGAGCCCGAGTCAATTGCCGTCTCGTTGCTGTTCGCGTTTGCCAATCCCGCAAACGAGCAGAAAGTGATACAGGCGCTAAGCAGTCTCGGAATCCCAATTTCTGCTTCGCATGAAATCTTGCCCGAATTCCGGGAGTATGAACGGGGCTCCACTGTGCTGATCAACGCTTACCTGGCTCCGAAGATGCAGAGCTATGTGAGCAGGCTTGACTGCGAGCTGCAGCGATCGGGTTCGAC
>JAFAUR010000969.1 GCA_019243205.1 Acidobacteriaceae bacterium
ACGCCGCAACCGTAACCGTGAGTGATGGCCACTACATCATCCACCGCGGGGAAGCGCGGCAGGAGCTCGGTTTTGATTTTTCGGACGGCGTAATCGACAGTTGGCGCAACGCACTGAACGGTTGTCGTGATCCCGAGAATGTTTCGCGTACCAGTGCTGCCGTCGGGATTCGGGTAGCCTTCGAAACAGTAGTCTTCGAGCGGCGGAAGGGGCTGCGGAACCGCTGTCGCTAACGGCAGGTCATCGAGCGAAGGCGGCGCAGGCAGTTGGATGTGCTCCTCGCGAACCCAAGTGCCCGGATCCCGCAGCTCTGTTGCGTAGCCTATGATTTCTCCATATCGAACGACGGCAGCGCCGCGCTCGATCCGGCTGAGGGCAACCTTATGGGATTGCGGGATGCGCTCGCGAATCGTGATGCCGCTTGCGTCGGAGTTGCCGGCGGCCGCGCCGTCAGGATCGACGATGATTCCAACGTTGTCCGAGCGGTGGACCCGGACGAATAACGGGGTCGACGTGGTTTGTGTTACTTCCAAAGGGGACCGGGTTTATTCTACCCGTTCACCCACTAAGCAATCGAAGATACGGCTTAAAATCGAAGCGGCTTCCTCTTTGCTGATCCCATTCGGGTCAAAAGCCTGTTCCACCACCATGCCCGCCAACACTCCGTTGAGGGCAACTTTTGTAGGCCATTTTACTCCGGTCTCCAGGAGCTCATGACCGGCGCTCATAGCCGCAGACATGCGCACGCGCCGGTAGACCTCAGCGAATTTCGCTTGCATCCCGCGCATTCTGGGATGGCGAATCGCAAAGAGCTTGAATTCCAGGGCCAGCAGGGCCCAGTTCCGGTCGGCAATCAAGCCGGCATAAAAATCGCGTAGCAGCCGCAATTTGTGCTCCGGGCTCTCGCATCCTTCCAATAGGTCGCGGAGTTTTTGCGTGTAAAGCGTGGCCTGCTGCTCGAGTAACGCGAAGAACAGATCCGCTTTGCTCGAGAAGTGGGCATAAAAAGCTCCGCGTGTGTGCCCCGCGTCGGCAGCGATGTCTTCAATACGGGCGGCTTCGAAGCCGTCGCGGGTAAAAATTTTGCGCGCCGAGCGTAACAGTTTGCGTCTCATCTCCTCCGTTTTCAGCTGGTGCTTATTCGGAGGAGCGAGGTGAGCCGTAGTTCCCACAGGCATTGTTCTCCCTAAATTATATACATGCATGCACGCAATGTGATACATGTATGTATGTAATCAGAAGCCGATGCGTCTATCGATCGTTCTCTTCACAGCAACGTGCTTCGGTGTCGCCCTACACGGTCAGATGCCACCCGGAGCCACAAGCTCAGGTCCGAGCCGTGCCGCCCAGCTTCCGCTTTCGGAAAACGGCGGCGGGAGCGTCACGACGCAGCAAGCGGTGAATCCAGGCTCCGGTCCGGCAACGGTCACCAGCTCCGTGACCGTTTCTGGCAGCTATGCGGGCAGCGTTGCCCCCCGAACATTTCCAGAAGGTCCTATTAGAGTGGGGCTTGCGGATGCGGTGAGACGCGGTCTCGAAACGAACCTGGGATCAACGACGGCCACAAACCAGGTGGCCATCGCACGTTCCGAGCGTCTGCAATCGCTGAGCGCCATGCTGCCTGATATTTCAGCGAGCGCGAGCGAAACTGTCACGCAGGTCAATCTCGCCGCGTATGGCCTGACGCTGAAGCTGCCGTCGAGCATCACCGGCTTTTCGTTTCCAACCGTAGTCGGTCCGTACGAATACTCACAGCTGCAGGGGACGTTGAGCCAATCTATTTTCGACCTTGTACAGCGGCGGAATTACAAAGCCAGCAAGGAAAGTGAACGTGCGGCCGTGCTTTCGGGCCATGACGCGCGCGAGCTGGTCGTGCTCGCTGTCGCAGGAACCTATCTGCAAGCGCTTGCTTCTGAGGCACAGGTTGCCTCGGAACGAGCGCAAGTGGCGAACGCGCAGGCTGTTTACGATCAGGCAGTGGTCCGCAAAGCCGCGGGAACAAACGCGCGCATCGATGTGACGCGTAGCCTGGTGGAGCTGCAGACGGAACAGCAGCGGCTGACTTCGCTCGAAGCCGATTTGCGCAAACAGAAGATCACGCTGGCACGGCTCGCTGGTTTGCCGCTGGGTCACCAGTTAATACTTACGGATGCGTTTACGCTCGACGAAATCCCGGTGCCTAGCCCGGAGCAAGC
>JAFAUR010000370.1 GCA_019243205.1 Acidobacteriaceae bacterium
GTTTACAGCGGACGCCGACCAACTGGTCTCAACCGGAGAGTGGCGGCATGGCATCGACGAGTTGGTAAAAGGAATGATGCTGAGCTCGAGCCAGGAGCAAGCCAAAAGTTCAGTTTCAATCACCGATATTCGTCTGCTCGATTCGAATGTATCTATCGTCGACGGGCGTTATCAGACTACGTCCTCGGACGGCGTCGTCCGCGATATGTGGACAACCTTCGTGTTAACGCGGACGCCCGCGGGCTGGAGGATCGCTGCCATTCGGAATATGAACCCCAGCCCGAGGCACCAGGGCAGGTAACCAGGCGCAGGATGACTAATGGCATCGTGAAAGCAGCCGTTGTGCAGGCTGCTCCGGTTCTTTTTGACACGCCAAAGACGCTAGAGAAGCTGCTCGATTTGACTCGCGACGCGTCCTCGCAGGGCGCCGATCTGGTCGTTTTCCCTGAGGCATTCGTCGGAGGATACCCGAAGGGTCTGGACTTTGGAGCCCGCCTGGGGCTTCGCACCGATGAGGGCAGGGAGGACTTCCGCCGCTACTTTGAAAGCGCGATCGAGTTGCACGGTCCTCAGAGTGAATTGCTCGGCGAGGCAGCGCGCAGCGCAGGTGTCCATCTGGTCGTCGGCGTGATCGAGCGCGACGGAGGCACCTTGTACTGCACGGCGCTGATGTATTCCCCGGAAGGCAGTCTGCTGGGAAAACATCGCAAGCTGATGCCGACCGCTCTCGAGAGGATCGTCTGGGGATTTGGCGACGGCTCTACATTGCCCGTCGTCGAGACTGCCATTGGACGTCTCGGCACCGTAATTTGCTGGGAAAACTACATGCCGCTGCTGCGGATGGCGATGTATGCCCAGCGCATCGAGTTCTATTGTGCTCCGACCGTCGATGACCGCGAAACATGGCTTCCTACCATGCGGACGATTGCTTTGGAGGGCCGCTGCTTTGTACTTTCCGCATGCCAATATCTGACTCGCGCGGATTGTCCTGCCGCTTACAGCGGAAGTCTACCGGATGGCCAGAGCTCCGTGTTGATAAGAGGGGGATCGTGCATTATCGATCCGTTGGGGAATGTTCTCGTGCCGCCGAGTTTCGAAGGTGAAGCGATAAGGATCGCAGAGCTGGATCGGCGAATGATCGCCCGCGGCAAATACGATCTGGACGTTGCCGGCCATTATGCACGGCCCGATGTATTCAGGCTGACGGTGGATACCAGCCCCAGGAGTTCCGTGATCTTCGGTGACGAACGATAGCGGCGGCTACGTCCATCGGACGAAAATCGAACCTATGACATGATGGTTTAGGCTCTTTTGCGGACGGGTGACCGTAGGCACAAGCATTCAGCTTGGCCGCCCTCGCACAGATGTAGCGTATCTGAAGTAGGAGATCGCGCGTCAAATCTACCGTCTCGTGTTCAATTGAGCCTCATGTGTACTCGAATATGGGTTGTTCACAACTGAAGCTGTTGCAAGCGGTCCTCCTGGCAGCGGCCGCACCCTATGTTTTCGCCCAGGAGCCGCCCACGGATGCCGTCCACGCCGGCCCCGCGGGTGGAGATCAGCTGATGAGCGCGGCTGCCATCGCAGGGGCAAAACAAGACCCCGCGGCCGTCGAACGGGGCGGAAAAGCCTTTCGGACTTACTGCGCCGGTTGCCATGGCGTCGCCGCAAATGGCGGACCTGGAGCTCCGGATCTGGTGCGCTCTTTACTTGTCCTGGATGATGAGAAGGGAATCCTGATCGCTCCCGTCATACGCGAGGGCCGTCCGGACAAGGGTATGCCGAGGCTCGGTCTTACCGAAGCGCAGATTTCAGACATTGTTGCCTGGCTTCATGTGAGAACCTATGCCGCCGGTCACCGCGGCACGTATGTTTTCCAGAACGTGCTCACCGGCGACCCCAAGAAAGGTGAGGTTTATTTCAACACCGTTGGCGGCTGCAGTTCGTGCCATTCTGCGACGGGCGATTTGGCCGGAATCGGTGGCAGATATGACCCGTTCTCACTTCAATCGCGATGGCTGCAGCCCGGAAGTGCGAAACGGGTCGCAGCACGCAGTTCGGCCCCACGCCCAAGGCCGAACGGCGACACAGTACGCACAGTGAAAGTTACTCTGCCGAACGGCGAAATCGTTTCGGGCAAGCTCGATCAGATCGACGACTTTACTGTTTCCTTGCGCGATTCTCACAACCAGTTTCATTCCTTCAGCCGGGAAGATCCGGGCCTGAGAATCGAAATCCATGATCCTTTGAAAGCGCACGATGAACTCTTACGTAAATACACGGACGCTGACATACATAACGTTACTGCCTACCTCGCGAGTTTGAAATGACTTTGTTCCGGTACTTGGTTACCCTCCATCTGGCCGCCGTCCCGTTTATCGCAGGCGCTCAAGGTCTGGACCCGGCTGCTTTGCTCAAGCAGCCTGTCAACGAATGGCCCACCTATAACGGCGATTACTCTGGACGCCGCTTCAGTCCTCTGACGGAAATCAATTCTTCCAACGTGCACGAGTTGTCGCTTGCGTGGGCTGCGCGGTTCTCCGGCAGCAGCAATGACGCAAGCATTACTATCAAGTCCACTCCGCTGCTGGTGAATGATGTCCTGTATCTCACCGCCCCTAATAACGTTTGGGCGGCTGATGTTCGCACCGGGCGCGAACTGTGGCACTATTCGTATCCCCCGAATACCGGCAGCACCATTGGGAATCGCGGGCTGGGCATGTACGAAAATTGGCTCTTCTTCGAGACTCCGGACAGTCATCTGGTCAGCCTGGATGCGAACACCGGTAAGGAGCGCTGGAAGGTCCAGATTGCTGATCCAAAGCTTGATTACACCTCAACCGTCGCACCCATCGTTGTGAAAAATCACATTTTGGTCGGCATCGGAGGCGATCACCTGGACAATCCAGGATTTCTTGAATCCGTCGATCCGGAAACCGGGGCCGTGCAATGGAAATGGTGGACAACGCCGCGCAAAGGCGAGCCCGGGATCGAGACATGGCCGAATGAATACGCGGCCATGCACGGAACTGGTCAAACCTGGATGCCGGGAACTTACGATCCGGAACTCAACTTATATTTCTTAGGGACGGGCAATCCGAATCCGGTGATGGCCGATAAGAGCCGGAAGGGGGACAACCTCTACACGTGTTCTATCGTCGCGATCAATCCCGATACTGGAAAGCTTGTCTGGTATTACCAGGTTTCTCCACACGATGTACACGATTGGGATGCTGTCGAGACTCCTGTTCTCGTCGATACAACCATCGAGGGACAGCCGCGTAAGCTGCTTTTGCAAGCCAGCCGAAACGGCTATTTCTTTGTACTGGACCGCACGAACGGGCAGCATATCCTGACAAGAGCGTTCATCGACACTTTGAACTGGACGAAGGGCTTGAATGCGAAAGGCCAACCTATTCCAAATCCGGCCAAGTTTCCGTCGCCCGATGGCGTGTTAGTGTCTCCCGCCTCTAGCGGAGCAACTAACTGGCCCGCGCCGAGTTTCGATCCTGAAACCGGCCTGCTTTATGTTGGGTCAAACCGGGCTTTCAGCATGTTCTATTTGACCGACATGGAAGAGCGTCCGGAAGGATGGGCTGGAATCGATCGTGTAGCCGGTGGTGAGGGAGGATCGTTGCTGGCAATCGACTACAAGACCGGCAACCTGGCATGGCGTCATGACTGGCCTAGCGGTAGTGGCCTGGCCGCCATGCTAACTACTGCGGGTAAGCTTCTCTTCACCAGTAATCAGAAGAATATTGTCGCCTTTGATCCAACGAATGGCAGGATTCTTTGGCATGCCGGGATGACAGGAAACGCCAGCGCTGGGCCGATCACTTACATGGTCGGCCGCAAACAATACATACTTGTCGCTGCAGGCGATACGCTGTTCGCATTCACGTTGAACCGTCCGGAAAACGATAAGTCGAACGCCGGCTAATGGGACTCGAGCGTGTAAAGCGCGTGATGAGTAAGTATGAACAGAGTCTCGTGATGTGGGCCGCCGAATAGGATATCGAGCGGACGCTCGGGAACATCGATGCGACCGGTTTTCTTACCATTAGCGTCGTAAATGAAAATCTGTCCGTTCGCGATATAGACGTTTCTATGCGTATCAACGGCTACGCTTTCGCCGCCGCGATCGGCAAAGCTTCGCAAATCAGTCAGCGTTCCGTTGGGGGTAACGCGTCCGCGATAGGTAACGTCCTCCGAGCCGTTGCTGACGAACACAGTGTCGCCGGGGGCCGCGGAGATGAACCCGTGTGTGTCGAGATCGTCTGAAAAACGCCAGCCGCGGGCATCCGGTGGACCTTGTTGAACGACACGCGCTGCCGGCAGAATCACGCTCGAGTCTGGCGAAACGTACTGCTTCGGTCTCGCTGTCGATACGTCTTCCCGGAACATGTCCGCGAGCGTCTTGTATTCGAGAGTGTTCAGGTCAAGTTGATCCCTGAACTCGCCGTTATTCCAGTAGTTCACTGGCAGTATGAACCGCGCGTTCGCTCGCGGCTGCGCGTCTTGCGGTTTCAGTATGGTGATCTGATCAATGGGCGAGCCGGGTCGAAATGCGTAGACGGTTCCGCCCGAACCGGAAGAAGACACCACGAGTAAGTTGCCGGATCGATCAAAGGCCAGATTGACAGGGTCAAGCGGGTTGTCACGCTCAATGGCGAGCCCTTTGCCGGCAGACCAACTGTAGATGCGCTGTTGGTGGCGATCGACAAAGTAAAGTTTCCCCGACGCATCGACGGTTGCCCCGGCGATCGAAAAGAAACCGGCTTCCACCTTCTTCACCCGGTCTGTAACAGCGGCGGCGCCTGGTACCGCGGCCGTCATGTCAAGAACGGCGAACTCACGGTCACGCACCTCGAGATGGTGCGTCACGTCCTCGATAGCGTTCTCATAGGGATACTTGCTTGCCCGTAAGAACGTGCCACATCCGCCGGCATCACAGAAGGCATAACCACTCTCCGCATTGACGTGAAGATTGCGGAATCGAATTCCGTCACTGCCGTATACGCGAACAGCCGCCGGATAAGGCGCTCGGGATCGCGTAACCCGGTAGGCATGGTAGTTCGCAATCAGGACATTCTTGCAATTCGAAATCTCGAGCGAGAGCGATTCGGGGCTTTCTCCCGCTTCTTCCTCGGTCTGCAGCGCCGAGAAATCCCAGTTTTCCACCCGCTCGAGTTTCACTTCGTTCCGTACGTGGTGTTCAGCGGAGATCTCGTACACATGCCCGGGGATCTTCGTGTCCGAAACGTACATACCAGACTGCGCGAAGGTGTCCGGCGTCCAAATGTCTGCGAAGGTCCCGCCCCCTTCTGTCACCCACAGGCTCGGATACTGTCCATCCCAACGACGTCGTAGATCCGAGTCGGCAGTCTGATTGTTGTTGTAAGGATTAGTTCCGCTCCCGTGTCCGCCCAGAAATCGAACATCATCGATGAGCGAGTGCTCGCCGCCGCGCCATAGCACGCCGACGGCTCGGGGATTGATGCCGCCGGTGAACACGCCGAATCCGCTAAGAACGTTGTCGCCTCCTCGGGGTGTCGAGATAACGGCGCGCGGCGGACCGACGGCGCGATACGTGGGTGAATCGTCTGCGAGATCAATCTGGGTGAGTGTGGGATGCAGCCCGATGATCGCGGTATCGGGCTTCAGTTCGAGAGTATCGCTCACCAGGTAATGACCACTCGGCAGATAGAGCACCCGATGGCCGTCGATCGCTTTCTGGAGTGCAGCTGTATCGTCGGTTTTACCGTCGCCCACCACGCCCAAAGTTTTGACGTTCAGCCATTCCTCGCAGCCGGGCATCGGCCGGATTGCCGGTGTCAAGGGCGGAGGTGCGGCTGTCAAGCTCTCGGCTTTGTAAGTTGTGCCAATCTCGCCCATGCTGCCGGGTGCGGGCACAATCACGCCGTGGTTGAACTCGTCAACGCGGTACACAGAACCCTTGGCAGTTAGCTTTTTCCCGCTCTCTCTGTACAGGGCAAACACTGGCACGTTCGAGAGAACTGCGCTCTCGATGCCGATTTCGTTAAGACGGCTCTTCTCACTCGAGATGACGAAAGCGGCCCGGGATACATCAGAAAAGCGGCAATCCTTGGCCCAAAGTTGGTCATAGTATTCCCGGTCGATATCGACGCCGACCGGCACATTTCGGAAGCTGTCCCTGATGAGCGTAAGTCCCGCCTCGTGCTCGCGGATGGCCGCATCGCGCTGGCCTTCGAAACTTGAATCGATGAGTGTGAACTGCCACGCAGGCGAGGTTTTCTCGGTCAGAATCCCGTATCTGCCTCCGAAGAAATGAAGATCCTCAGCCTCGTTGCCGACCTGATAAATCCCAGCTAATCCGGACCCGATCCGGAAATTCATGTGAGTGAGAAAGGCGTGCTGCGCGACGTGGAACCGCACGCAGACAGCTGCCGGGTTGCCGTCCCCAATCTCAACATCGATGTTACTCATTGCGGAGTAGAAGGTTCCGGAGTTCGCATCCGGTACTTCTTTTGGCGGCACGGTCCCGGGTGGCGGAACCGGAACGCGAGCCCCTGGATCATAGGCCCCGCCGGGTCGCGCGCCGATGAACATGAACAGCACCCCCATTCCTTTCTGGAAACCCGGGGAGTTTTCAGGCAACACAAACACAGGGCGAGTCGCGCCGTACCCAAAAAGCCGAATACCCGCTTTGACATACACCGTGCGAGCGACGGCGTATCGACCTGAGGGAATGAATACGATCCCTTGGTGATTGACCTCGACTTTGTCTATGGCCGCCTGTATGGCTGCGCTGTCATCCGTTTTCCCATCTCCATGGATTGTGAACTCGGGAGCAGCGAAATAAACTGCGTTTGGATCGTCGACTTTCGCCGTCATAACCGACTGTGCGTTGAGAGCAAAGCCGATCAGCAAGGGCAATGCAGCTAGTATCGATTGAGATCGCATCAGCAAGAGTTTGTCACAGGGGCTTCAGAGGAGAAGTTATGGGTTGGGATTTTCGTCGCAACCAAGTGACTGCGCAGAAGGCGCCCAACCATGAACCTAAAGCTGCGAATACAACATATAACGAATTGGTTGTGTAACTAATCACGGCGAAGGCCGAAAGAAGATACCAAAGGCTACTCCAGTTTGCTGCGGAGATGCGCCTTCGTCCCGAAACGGCAGAAGTAAATAGCACGTACACGGCGTCCGTTGTGGCGGTCGAACACGTTACTCCGAGAGCAATCAAGGGATTTATCGTGTGCATAGATGCTTTCCAATCCGTGAACGAACTAAGCCGGAAGCAGCGCGCCTTTTCGGGCAATCGCCCGCGCAGTCCATGCGCCAGGGAC
>JAFAUR010000375.1 GCA_019243205.1 Acidobacteriaceae bacterium
CTCGAACCATCGCTCAGCGACCGGGAAACAGCCTACGCGGGAGTGGAGGACGCGGCACTGTTTCGCTCCACCGACGGCGGCCTCACCTGGAGTGAGTTGCCCGGGTTGCGCGGCCATGGCTCCGGTCCTCGATGGCAGCCCGGCGCGGGCGGCATGTGCCTGCACACGATCCTCATCGATCCGCGAAATTCGCAGCGAATGTTCCTCGCGATCTCCGCTGCAGGGGCGTTCCGCAGCGAAGACGCCGGCGAGACTTGGCGACCCGTGAACCGCGGGCTGCACTCGGAATTTATGCCGGATCCCGATGCGGAGGTGGGGCATTGCGTGCACCGCATCGCCATGCATCCGTCACGACCGGACGTGCTGTTCATGCAAAAGCATTGGGACGTGATGCGAAGCGACGATGCGGGCGAATCATGGCATGAGGTCAGCGGCAATTTGCCGACAGACTTCGGTTTCCCGATAGATGTGCACGCGCATGAGCCGGAAACGATCTACGTAGTGCCGATCAAGAGCGATTCGGAACACTACCCTCCCGAAGGGAAGCTGCGCGTATACCGGAGCCGGACGGGCGGGAACGAGTGGGAGCCGCTGACCAAGGGACTGCCACAAAACGATTGTTACGTGAACGTGCTGCGCGACGCCATGGCAGTGGATTCGCTCGACGACTGCGGGATCTACTTCGGCACGACAGGCGGACAGGTATACGCGTCAGCGGACAGTGGCGACAACTGGGCGCCCATCGTCCGAGATCTTCCGGCAGTGCTCTCGGTGGAAGTGCAGACACTCAAATGATTCGCGTAGTGCTTCCCGCTCATCTGCGGACGCTAGCTCAGGTGAATGGCGAGCTTTCGGTCAACGTTACAGGGCCGGTTACGCTGCGGTCCGTGCTGGACGCGCTCGAAGCACAGTATCCGACGCTGAAGGGCACGATGCGCGATCATGTCACGCAAAAGCGGCGGCCGTTCGTACGCTTCTTTGCGTGCGAGCAGGACTTATCGCATGACTCACCAGATACTCCGCTGCCGGACGCGGTTGCGAAAGCCACCGAACCGCTGCTGATTGTCGGAGCGATGGCGGGCGGGTAGGCCGCCGTTTCTCGGGACAGAAGAATTGCAGCTTGAGAAGGGCTGATGTGCACAGCCCTTCTCCTGTGCGCTCGGGCCGTCTACTTCTGCATCGTGTACGCAGAGTAGTAATCGGATCGGCCGCTACCGTCGGTGAAGTGGTCGAACGTTTCGACTGCCAGCAACCTTCCATTCAGGTGACCGGTCATGAACGTCTGCTTGAAACCGAAATTGTAAGTTGCTGTGAACGCCACGCCTGCATTTGAGCTGACGTTTGCGGCATAGGCGAGTCCGCTGACCGAACCCCAATCGCACGGCGTCGGGCTGCATGCTCCATAAGCATGGACCGTTATTCCTGTAGCTGCCGCGGCGATCACAATTTTCACGATCCCGCGAGTCGCAGGGTCAATGTTCGCCCACGTCCCGACCAGTGCTGAGGGCAATACGGCAGCTGCTGTAATGGCGCGTTCGTGCTGCGCTGCTGGGATGTCCGAGGGCGCAAGGAATTTGTCTACTGTTGTCATTTTGTAAAACCTCCGAGTTATTCCCGTATTTACGGGCCTGTAGGAAGTCTGCAGTTTGCTTACCAGTCGGGGTAATTCCAGACGCCAGACACTTGCCCGATTACAGAGTGCCGAGATTATCCGAAAAGTACATCGCGATGTCGATGTAGACCTCTTCGTGAGTTCAGCGGAAGTAAGCTGAATTGCATGAGCACGCGTGCGAAGGTCTCGGCCAAGCTGGCTCGCAGAATGGCACGGGACGCGGCGCGGCCTGAGGAACAGCGAGATGCGGCCTTCCGGCGAGTCATCCTGTCGATTCCGAAAGGCAAAGTTGCGACCTACGGCCAAGTTGCCGCCGCTGCCGGATACCCGCTGCATCACAGGGCAGTAGCACGCCTGCTACACACGGAATTACCCGATCGCTTGCCGTGGCAGCGCGTAGTCGGAGCCGGTGGCGAGATCAAGCTCCCCTATGAAGCGGGAGCGGAACAGCGCCTCAGACTGAGACTCGAAGGCGTGCAGTTCTCAGGCAAACGCGTGGACATGAGGCGCCATGCCCACGTGTTTCGAACCTGGGAGATTTAAGATCGGGGTTATATCCGCGCCAGCTCGTACAGGTATTCGACGTGCGAGAAGACCGCATCATCGAGGCCTTTCACTTTGGGATTTGCCGATTCGATGACGTAGTACTCGTTCGGCGCGTGTGCGCCGTTGCCATGGCCGAGTCCAAAATGACCGGCGGGTAAGTTGAGAGGATCGCCAGTAAACACGTAGCCAGGCCAGGATCCGGCGAGACGGGGCCAGAGAATCGGATCGTATCCGGCGCGTTTGTACACTGCTTGTTCGGCGCGGATGAGCGCGGAATCGGCGGAGGTGCTGGTCGGATCGTAGCCGCCGGTCATATTCACTTCGATATCGCGGAACCCGTGTTTGGCGAGATGTTCCTTGAGGGCCGCTAACGCCCCCGCTGCCGTGAGATTCGGGACCAGACGCATATCGATCTTCGCGACAGCTTTGTGGGGCAGAATGGTCTTGCCCCCAGGTCCCGTGTAGCCGGACACAAGGCCTTCGATGTTGATGGTCGGTTTCGAAACCAACAGCTCGAGCGATTCGAGGTAATCGACGTCATGAACCCAGTGCTGCACACCGAGTTGCTGCTTGACCACTGCCTCTGGCTGGCGGCGCGCCGCTTCGCGGATCATCGCTTTCTCGGCCGGAGTGAGCGGTCGTGCTTTCTCAGCGAAATATGGAATCGCAGGCGTATGACCGTCTGGACCAACCAGCGTGGTCAATGCCTGGACAAGATGCCAGGCGGGGCTGTCCACGCGCGCTTCGTTGCTTGAATGGAGATCTTGTTTCGGACCGCGCCCCCAACGTTCGGAGCTGGAAACGAGTTCGAGTTCCACCACACCCTTCGCGCCGAGATTAATATCGACTGAACCGTCAACACCCTGGCCCGCCATAGGCATGTACACGCCCGTCTGACACTTCTTCATACCAGCCAGCACTTCGGGACGATGCACAACCTGAGGAAAATGGGGAGAGCCGATTTCTTCTTCGCCTTCTGCGACGAAGACGAGATTGACAGGGAGCTTGCGGCCCGCGCCTTTGAACGCATGCAAGGCAGCAAGGAACGTGCCCTGCGGACCCTTGGTGTTGACCGCCCCTCGGCCAACGATCACCTTGCCGAGTTTCGCCTTGTCCACAAGAGCAGCTTCGAACGGCGGTGACGACCACTCGGAGGGATCGACCTGCTTGACGTCGTACATGAAGTAAATGCCGACCGTTCGCGGCGCGCCTGCATCCAGCCTCGCGAAGACACCTGGGAAGCCGTCGGTCGGTATCTTCGTCACGTTCTCAAAACCGGCATCGCGAAGCAGTTCCATCTGGAGTTCGCATCCCTCGCTCATTCCGCGATTCTCTGCGGCGATGGAAGGCTGCTTGATCCAATCCTGAATGCGTTTGACCGACTGGTCGTGCTGCTTTTCTATTTCCGAGCGCAGCGGCATCAGATCAGGAGCATCGGCACCACGCAAACGATCGGCGAACCCGAATGCGCTTGCCGCAGCCAGTGCTCCTCCGAGAAATGTCCGCCGGTTCGAGATGGCATGCCCATTTTCGTGATCGGCATCGTGGTTTTTCACGAGTTCCTCCTTCCGCGAAGTTTAGAAGACGATTCTGACTGCGCCTTCGAGCTCGCGCGGATCCAGCGCTGACGTGATGGTGCCGAACGCCGCGCTATCTGCGGTGGCGTTGGGATAGTTGAAGTTCGGATGATTCAGGCTGTTGTATGCCTGAGCGCGGAATTGCAACTGGAAGCGTTCGCCGAGGCGGAACATGCGAACAACAGCGACATCGAGATTCTGAAGGCCGGGACCGTTGATGATGTTGCGGCCAGCATTCCCGAAGTTTCCTGAAGCAGGTCGGGCAAAGGCTGCTGTATTGAACCAGTGCTGGGGAGTTTGGGGACCGGTATTGGGGTCACCGACAACATTCGGCCGATCTTGGTTATTCAGAGTTCCGCTTACGTTGGCGGAGTAGTATGGCGTGAGAGGCGTGCCGGTTTGTGCGCTGAACAGAGCGGAGACCTGCCAGCCACCTGCGATTTTGGACCAGAAACCGCTAGTGACCCACGGCTTCCCTGCCCCAAAGGGCAGCTCATACACAGGGCTGAAGACGAATCGAAATTTAACATCGAAATCGGAACGCGCGCGTTCGGCTGCTTGGTTATACGCGTTCTGAGGCAGCGTGCTGGAGGCGGCAGAGCTGGTGGCGATACCATTTCCATCATCGATCGAACGCCCCCAGGTGAAGGTACTCAGCAGGCTCAGACCATTGGTATAACGTTTTTCGACCTTCGTCTGGAGACTGTTGTAACTGGAATTGCCGACGCTTTCGGCGAAAGTGATGTTCTGATACCCGGCGTAGGGCCGGGGCAAAGTGATTCCAGCAACACCTGAAGGCAGCGGCTGATTGATGTTGCGGTTGAGAGGAAGATGGCTGCCCTGGGAACCGAAATACGTAACGTTGAGGACTACGGACGGAGTCAGCTGGCGTTGGATATCGAATGTCCATTGAAAGATGGTCGCGGTCTTGAAATTCTGCGCGACACCGAACGGCGCTGAAGAGTTGCCGGCGTTGGCAGGCGGAAACGCGTTTTCAAGAGAGGTAATCGGGAGTGCGTTGGTCGACGTGAAGGTTTGCGGGGTCCGGAACGGTGGATTGTAGAAGACGGCGAGAATTCCATTTCCGGAGGTAAAGGCGTTGTAGAAGACTCCGGCGCCAGAGTGGATTACAGTCTTCGAATCACCAAAAGGCTGCCAGGCGAACCCAAAACGCGGCGCGAAGTTGTGATACTGCGTGTGCCAGAGTCGATCGCCCACTGCGTTCACTCCGGCAACGGACATCGCGCCGGTGGCGGCATTAAAGCTGGATTCGTGGTTGTATTTTTCCTTAACTGGCGTATAGAGTTCCCAGCGCAGACCGTAATTCAGAGTAAGACGCGAGGTTATCTTGTAATCGTCCTGCGCGAAAAGACCGGTGGTTGTGGTGCTCTGATACCAATTGGCGGGATAGTTTGGAACCCGCTGCGTCGTCGCGGGACGTCCCAGCAGAACGTCGGCCAAGGCGTATCCGGAAGTGGGGTAAGTAGTGGCGCCGCTGGTAAAAGCGAAAGAGCCCACGCCGTATTGGACATAGTACTGGCTGGAACGGAACTGCGAGGCATCAGCGCCAAACTTGAAGCTGTGTTTGTCGTGCGACCAGATGAACGAGTCGCCCAGGATGTAGGTGGTGTCCCATCGTTTCTGCGGCAGATTGGTGGCGTTACCGACTGTGGCGAAGCTCGTGACGGTGGTCGTGGGTACACCGCTATTGTCAGGGCCCCCGGCGCTTCCACCGATAATGCCATATTCCTGATTGAAATTAATGCCCTGATCCTCCATATAGCGGGGTTGGATCAGGCGGTTCAGGCCGACGCGAAACTCATTGACAGCGGTAGGCGCGAAAACGTGTGTTTCGGTGATGCCGTAGAGCTGTGAATTCTGGTTGGTGTTGCAGCCGAAACCGGGAATGAGGCGCGCGCCGCAGAGTGTGTTGGAGGGTTCGAACGAGGGGTCGTTGAAATAGTTGGCGGTGATGCGAAGGGTATCCTTTTCGCTGAAGGTGTGGTCCAGGCGAACGCTACCTTCATCCATCGTCTCGCGACGAATCTCGCTGAATAAGTAGTTATTGGCTGGAGCGACACCTGCCGGCGTGGCTGAAGTGGGAGCCGGGTAATAGCCGAGCAAAGCGGCACCGGCCCGGTCGATCTGACTCGCAGGGATGATGTTCCCGGGAATGGGCGTTTTGGTTCCCGGCTGATAAATGGTTATCGCGGGGAGGAGCGCGCTGAAGTTGCCGGTTAGGAACGCCGGCTCCGGTACGGTGGTTCGGGTCTCAATGTCCTGACTGAGGCGAAGTCCTTCGTAGCTGGCGAAGAAGAATGTCTTGTCTTTGCGGATTGGCCCACCGACGGTTCCACCGAACTGATTGCGCTTGAATGGCGGTGTCGGCGTAGTTGGAGTGAGAAAGAAATTGCGAGCATCGACAGCGGCGTTGCGGATGTACTCAAAGGCCGTGCCGTGGAACTGGTTTGATCCGGACTTAATAGTGACCTGCACCTGTCCGCCGGAACCGTAGCCGAACTCGGCGGGATACACCCCGGTGAGCACTTTGAATTCCTGGATAGCGTCGATGGACGGACGGAAGTTGGGCGCGCTAACATCCTGATCGTTGTTATTGAACCCGTTCAGCGTGAAGTTATTCGATACCTCGCTGGCGCCCGCGACGTTAAAGCCACCGCGGAAGCTCAAGGTGGAGTTCTGGACGGGTGGCGTTACGCCCGGAACGAGTGTAGCGAGGGAGTAAAACTGACGCCCATTGAGAGGCATTTCGACGACATGCTTGTTGTCGATGACGGTACCGACAGAGGCGTTATCGGTGGTGGTCAAAGGAGCTTCAGCGGTGACTTGCATCACATCCGACACTTGCCCGAGGCTCAGAGTGAAGTCGACGCGGGCAGTCTGACCGACCTGGAGTGTCAGTCCGGATTGAACTTCTTTTTTGAAGCCTTGCACCTCAACAGAGATAGTGTATTGGCCGATGTCGAGCAATGGGACGGTATAGTCGCCGTTCTTGCTCGTACTAACTTCGTGCGTGAGGTTTGTGCCCTCGTTGCGAATAGTTACCTTCGCGTCGGAAACGACGGCACCGGAGGGATCTTTGACGATCCCTGTGATTGTGGCGGTAGGTGTTTGAGCAAAGGCCGCAATCGATGCGATCAGCGAAAAACAGACGAGTCCCTTCATGAAAATCCCTTTCTCCGCCCGAGCGGCGCGCGCACAGATCGCGTAGAACACACTACGGGCAAATGTCAATCGAAACGTCCCGCGGAAAAAATCGAGCGGACAAAGTTGCAATAGACGTAAGCGAGCCCTGACGTGGGGATCTTAATGCAACAAAGCAAGAACAATTTGTTCGAGTGTAACATCGTGCCCTGAAAGATCTCCGCGGCGCGGGTACTCGCAAAACATTTCAGGATATACTTGGCAGCACCTGGGAGGTGTTCATGCGTTTCCGAAAATGCGTCAGTGCGCTGCCTCTATCGGCCCTGATCGCAGCGAGCGCGTTTTGTCAGACAAACGTGCTCACCTTTCATAACGACAATGCCCGGACCGGTCAGAATGTCACGGAAACAATCCTGACTCCCGCCAATGTGCAACCCTCGACTTTTGGGAAACGGTTCGTGGTGCCGGTTGACGGCAAGGTGGACGCACAGCCGCTATATGTCGCATCCGTAAATGTACCGGGCCGGGGCTCGAGATCTGTGGTGTACGCAGCAACCGAACACGATTCCGTTTACGCCTTTGACGCGAATAGCGGGACTATCTATTGGCAGGTTTCGCTACTCGGATCAGGAGAAACAACCTCGGACGCCCGCAACTGCAACCAGGTGGTTCCCGAGATAGGGATCACGGGCACTCCAGTTATCAACTTGAACGCCGGGCCAAACGGAACCATTTACACGGTTGCCATGAGCAAAGATGCAGCGGGGAACTATCATCACCGGATTCATGCTCTCGACCTCACGACAGGGAACGAGCAATCCGGCAGCCCCGTGGAAGTGACCGCTACCTATCCCGGCACCGGTGCGAACAGCAGCAACGGTACGGTCGTGTTCGACCCGAAGCAGTACAAGAGCCGCCCGGGACTGACGCTTTCGAATGGGATTGTGTACACGGCGTGGGGCTCACATTGTGACATCGGCGCGTACACGGGATGGCTGCTGGGGTACGACGAAAACACACTGGCCCAGGTGAGAGTTTTCAATCTGGCTCCCAACGGAAGTGAAGCTGCTCTCTGGGGGTCGGGTGGTGGCGTCGACGTAGATGGAGCGGGGACGATCTTCCTCGACGTCGCGAACGGGACCTTCGATACAAACCTGACATTCGATGGATTTCCAATCAGCCAAGACTTCGGCAACGCCTTCGTGAAGGTAGATCCCTCGACGGGCTCAATGCGGGTCCTTGATTACTGGACCATGAATAATACAGTAAGCGAGTCAAGCCGGGATCAGGATCTCGGTTCGGGCGGCCTTGTCTTGTTGCCTGATTTGACCGATGCCAATGGACAGGTCCGTCACCTGGCGACGGGTGCGGGAAAAGACGCGAACGTCTATGTGTTCGACCGTGACAACATGGGCAAGTTTGACGCGTCGAATAAC
This sequence comes from Acidobacteriaceae bacterium, assembly GCA_019243205.1. Classification (GTDB taxonomy): domain Bacteria; phylum Acidobacteriota; class Terriglobia; order Bryobacterales; family Bryobacteraceae; genus Bog-105. The sequence continues at coordinate 8,334 of JAFAUR010000375.1, forward strand.
GGAACGTTGTACGAGGAAATTCCCGCAGGGCTAGGCGGCTCCGAGTTCGCTTCGCCCGCATGGTTCAACGGCGCGGTGTACTACGGCGCTGTCGGTGACAGAATCCGGGCGTTTCCTGTGAACAATGCGCAGCTCAGCTCGCAACCTTCGTCTGTAACTGCCAACGCGTTCGCATTTCCAGGCGCAACTCCGTCAGTTTCGGCAAACGGATCTCAGAATGCCATTCTGTGGGCAGTCGAAAACTCAAATCCCGCCGTGCTCCACGCGTATGACCCGAACAATCTGGCGACAGAGTTCTACAACAGCAATCAGGCATCCGGAGGTCGTGATCAGTTCGGTCCCGGCAACAAGTTCATTGTTCCGACTATTGCAGACGGCAAAGTCATCGTCGGGACCACGAACAGTGTTGTGGTTTTCGGTCCCCTGGGCAGAGGGCCCATTCCGGACGGCGACTACACTTTGCAGAATGCGTTCAGCGGCATGGTGCTCGATGACCCGGGATTTTCAAACAGGCCGGGCACTCAACCAATTCAATGGCCTGCAAATGGTGGAAGCAACCAACATTGGCATTTCGCGTCGCAAGCCGGGGGCACTTACACGATTCAAAATGACTCCAACGGTCTTTTCCTGACTTATCCAGGCGGCCTTTACTACAACGGTGTGGCGCTAGAGCAGCAACCTGCTACCAACGATGCATCTCAGCTATGGACGCTTACTGCGTCGGGATCCGCATACGTGATCCACAATGTTGCCGGGAATGTCGTGATCGATGATCCAGGCTTCAGCCAGCGGCAAGGACAAGGGATCATTCTTTGGATCGCCAATTCGGGTGCTAATCAGAGCTGGCTGATTCGCTAGACATTCGGCAGCTTCGACAGATCCCATCCGCCGCCGAGAGCCTTGATGAGAAGGACGCTGGCGTCCATGCGACGCCGGAGCAGGTCGGCCTCCGTGCGCTCGTTTGTCAGCGCGATGCTCTGTGCCGTAATTACTTCCAGATAGGTGACAAGGCCGCCTTTATAGCGGTTGAGTGACAGCTGAAGCGAGTTCTCCGCGGCCGCAGTGGCTTCGTGTTGTTTTGCAGATTCCGCTTCCAGAATACGCAGCGATGATAGATTGTCTTCGACTTCCTGGAAGGCAGCAAGCGCGGTTTGACGATAATTCGACACGGTGACGTCGTAGCCTGCGAGCGCGTTCTCGACCTGAGCACGGCGGCGTCCCGCGTCGAAGATGGTCTGAGCGACCTGCGGACCAACCGCCCAGACTCTGCTTGGCCAGGAGAACCAGGTCGAGATGTTGCCGCTCGAGAAGCCAGCTGTCGCGCTGAGCACGAGATCAGGGAAAAACGCGGTGCGGGCGATGCCGATCTGTTCATTAGCAGCAGCCATGAGACGTTCCTGCATTGCCACGTCGGGCCGCCGTTCGAGAAGCTCGGACGGTAGGCCTACAGGGATGGCAGGGGGATTTTCGGTTAGCGGGCGAGTCTCCAGCCGGAACTCTTCCGGCGTTTGGCCGACCAGCGTAGCAATGGCGTGTTCGAACTGCCGACGAGCAACACCGACATCGATATCCTGCGCTTCCGTTTGGTTAAGCTGTGTTTGGGCCTGCGCGACTTCGGCTTTCGAGGCAACTCCGCCGGCAAAGCGATTTTGCGTCAGTTGAAGAGCCTTCCGGAACGCAAGAACCGTATCGTCCAGGATCTGTTTCTGGCGATCGAGGGCGCGTGCCTCGAAATAGTCGACAGCGAGCTCGCTCTGCAGTTCGAGTTTGACGTTCTCGACGTCTGCCGCCGCCGACTGCGTCTGCTCCTTTGCAGTGGCGATCGTACGGCGGATGCGGCCCCACAGGTCCGCGTCAAACGATACATTCACGGGCATCGAGAACAACCCGTATTGGAAACCGGGGACGCCGGTCGGGTTGTTGCCGGAGATTCGATTGGCTGAGATACTGGGCGCTACCCCTATGGTGGGATAGAGCGCCGACTTGTTGATCTGGATAAGAGCGCGAGCCTGCCGGAAGCTGGCTTCGGCGCTGCTGAGAGTCGGATTGGCCTTCGGGACCAGAACCTCCAACTCGTTCAGTTGCGGATCATTGAAGATCTCCCACCACGTCGGGCGGAGATGGGTGTCGCCCGGTTGCGCGGGTTTCCAGCCGCCGGCTTCACTGAAGTTTTGGGGCGGCTGTTCGCTGTACGATGGAGCCGCCGGGAACGACGGCTTCGTATATTTCGGGCCGACGGTGCAACTGGTCAGCAGGGCCGCCAGAATAACGGAAGCACCCAGCCCAAGCTTGCCTTTCATTTCCAACTTTCCTTCTTTTAACCTAGTCACCAACCGACTTCGCGTCCGCTTGCGTTGTGCGCACCTGCTGGCCTGACACGATTGAGTCACTGGGATTGACGATGACGCTCTCACCGGTATTGAGACCCGAGATCACCTCAACGGAGTTACCGTAATCGCGACCGAGCAGCACTGGCACCAAGACCGTCTGACCGTTGCGCACTACCGCAACTCTCAAGCCTTCCGAGCGGAAGAGCAGAGTGTTCGCAGGAATCGTGACAGCTTGGGTTCGAGACGGCAGCTTTATGTGAACCGATACATACGAACCTGGCAGCAGTTCTCCCGTCGGATTCTTCACATCGACTTCAACCAGCAGCGTACGGCTGGCGGTATCAATGGCATCGGCGTTGCGGACTACCGCGCCGTGAAACTGCCGGCCCGGAAATTCGTTTAACGAGAGAAACGCGCCGACTCCCGGCTTTGCAGCCTGAGAGTAAGCTTCGGGAACGTTGATGTAAACGCGCAGCGTTGCCGTTGAAGCGAGATGAAAGAGCTCTTTCCCGGGCGTGTTCGCGCCGGCATCAACCAGCGCGCCGACGTCGATGTTGCGGGCCGTGACAACTCCATCATATGGTGCGTAGACCTTTTCGTACCCCACGAGCTGCTCGAGACGGGAGACGTTCGCCTGCGCAGATTTCACAATCGCAGTTTTTGCTGCCAGATCGCCCACGGCGTTGTCGACATCCTGCTTCGCCACAGAGTCTGTTTTGAAGAGGTCCGTGTAACGGTCGGCGGTGATTTGCGCGAGCTTCATATTAGCTTCGCCGGTATTGAGGTCGGCGCGCGCCTGCTGCAGCTGTCGATCGAGTTCGGGAGCCTCAATCTCGGCCAGGAGTTGGCCCTGCTTCACACGGGCGCCCATATCGACATACCAGTTCTTCAAATAGCCGCTGGCGCGCGCCCAGATAGGAGTGTCGACGAAGGCCTGCATATTTCCCGGGAGAATGACTTCTTCCGCGCCCGAGCTGACCTGGGGATGCACAACCGCAACGGTCGGGACTGAGAGTGAGGCTGTATCCCGCTGGAGAGCGCTTTCCGTATCCGCACGTGACGTGATGCCCGTGAAAATGGCATAGGCTACCGCGAGCGCACCAACCGCGACGACGGCAAACAAAATGCGCCAGGCTCCACGCGACCCGCTGGGCCGAGCCGAAGGAGTGTTCGCTTGTTCGATTTCGACATTCTCTTCTTCTACTTGCATTTGATACTCCGGTAGAACCTAGATGTGAACGGGATGACGGGTTTCGGCGGGGGCATGAGCGGCGCCACCGGTTTTGCGGTTTCCATGAAGCAGACTGAACACGGAGGGGACGAACACAAGAGTGGCGACGGTAGCACACAGCAGACCGCCGATAACCGCACGTCCGAGGGGCGCGTTCTGTTCACCGCCTTCACCCAGACCGAGAGCCATGGGAATCATGCCGATGATCATGGCAAACGCGGTCATCAGTACAGGACGAAAACGTGTAGCTCCCGCCTGCAGGGCGGCTTCTATAGAACTCGCGCCATGCGCCAGTTCGTCTTTGGCAAAGCTGACCACCAGGACGCTGTTCGCTGTGGCCACGCCCATACACATGATTGCGCCCATGAGAGCCGGAACACTGAGCGTGGTGTGAGTGACGAACAGGAACAGCACGATACCAGCGAGCGCAGCCGGTAAGGCCGTGATGATAATGAACGGATCGAGCCACGATTGAAAGTTAACGACAATAAGCAGATACACCAGCACAATCGCGCCCACAAGACCACCCAGAAGACCGATGAAGGAGTTTTGCATGGTCTCGGCCTGCCCACGAAGCAACAGTTCAGAGCCGCGCGGAAGGTATTTCATGTTAGAGCCCATGACTTTCTGGATGTCTCGGGCAACGGCGCCGAGATCGCGTCCCTGCACCGAACCGTAGATATCAACCGTCCGCCGGATGTTGTAATGCGTGGCGACCCCGAGTTCGTTCTGGCGGCTGATATCCGCGATGTCGCTCAGGATTTCAGGCGTTTTCTGGTTGGGCCCGCTGACCGGGATATTCCGAAGATCCTGGATCGATTGGATGCGATATTGCGGTGTCTGGGTGACCAGGCTGTAGCTGACACCGTTCTGCGGATTCAGCCAGAAAGTCGGCTGCGTTTGGAAGCTGCCGCTTAGCGAAGTCAGAAAACTGCGCGCCAGGTCGACTTGGGAATAGCCGCTTTCGGCAGCCTTTGTCCGATCCACATCGAGATGAAGTTTCGGTCCATCGAAGACCTGATGCACATGGAGATCAACCGCGCCCGGGATCCGCTGCAGCTGGGGCAGCAGCCGGTCGGCAAACGCCCGGCTCTGCTCGACGTTGTTGCCCGTGAGTTGGAGATCAATTGGAGCCGGCAAACCGAAATTCAGGATCTGCGTGACGATGTCGGCAGGCAGCATATAGAAGGTTGTACCCGGGAACTCCCGCGGAAGTTCACGCCGTAAGGTGCGCACGTACCCATCGGTGGGATGATGCTTCTCATTGAGTGTTACCAGAATGTCGCCATCGGCACTCCCTATCTGTCCGGAGTTGCTGTAAGACAGGTTCATCTGGCTGTA
>JAFAUR010000481.1 GCA_019243205.1 Acidobacteriaceae bacterium
AACTTGACGCAACACGCCGTCGAAGACGCCTATGGTCCGGTATTCCGCATGGAAGCTTCCGTCCGACGCGGGGCCGTATGCGGCACGGATCGCCTGTAGTAATCTGCCCCGGTCGTCGGGATGAACCGCTTTTAGACCAATGTCGGATGACCAGGTGCCGTCCGACGGTATGCCGTAAGCGGCTTTGCATCTCGCATCGGCCACCGACCTGCCCGTGGTCACCTCGAAATCCCAAATCCCGATCGCGCCGGAGTCGAGAGCCAGACGCACGCGTTCCTTGTGCTCGAGCAGATCCTGCTCTAACCGCTTCTGTTCGGTTCGGTCGATTATGGTGACGAGGATCAGAGGCCCATCGAAGGTCTGCAGACGACCGAGTCCGGTCTGAGCCGGAAATTCGTGGCCGCTTTTTCTGACTCCGATCAGATCGGCGCTCGCTCCAAAATCCCGTCTTGTCGAGCGCTCCAGCAGACTTCGTAAGAGATCGCCATCGCCGCTGCGATATCTTTTCGGTAGCAGTGTGAGGACGTTCAGTTCCAATAGCTCCGGCTGCGAGTAACCGAACGTCTTCGCTGCCACAGGATTGGATGCCCGAATGCGACCTTCGAAATCGATCAAAAGGACCGCTTGCGGGAGCGCTTCCAAGAGAAATTCATAGTTTGCTAATCGTTTCAGGTGTGCGATGTCGCGGAACCAGCATTGAATGTATGGGGCGTTGGTTTCGCAGTCGTGGCCCAGACTCGAACTGACGAGAGCGGCAAGACAGCTGCCGTCTTTGCGCTCCAACAGCAGCTCGTAATTCGCGCACTTACCTTGCTGACTCAAGGTCGCGGTTGCCGCCTGGAACTGAATCAGGCCTTCTGGTTGGAGCAAATCCAGGAACGGGCGGCCAACAATCTCTTCCCGGGAAAAACCCGCCACTTCTCCGAACCGTTGATTGCAGTTTAAAATTCTGAAGCCCGATATTTCCATCACGACGTGCATGTCGGGAACGGCTTCATATAATGCACGAAGCCGTTCGCCAGCCCGCTTGAAGGTCGTGACATCGGTGTGCGCGACCAAGACTTTGTCCGCCAAGCGGAGTAAGCGGCAACGCATCCAAACGGGGGAGCCGTCCTGGTGACGATATCGAAGCAGGCGTTCGCTTTTGAAGCTCGGATCGTTCAGGAGGCGGCAGATGTCAATTTGTATCGCAGCGGCATCAGAGGCGTCGAGATGATCGATCAGCCATTCTGAATGGTCGCGGATCTCTCCTGGTCTGTACCCCAGACGCTGCTGGAGCCCGGGACTTGCCCAGCGTGCGGTGGGATTGTCCCCGTGTTGCTGCCAGAATCCATCAATCAAGCCGGAATCGAGGAGTTCCGAGAGGCCGTTATCGGCTACACTGCTGGTCGGTGTCTCGTGCGAGTGGCGGAGCTGAGCTAGGAATGCCGCCAGTTTCCCCAACTGATCTGGAGAAAGCTCCTCCAGTTCCTCAACGAGGGAACTGACGGACGGCAGAAGGGTTCCCATCTGCACGGTTGGAGATCGAACTAGAACGGGATTGAGGCTACAAGCATAACAGGCTCAACTGTAAGCGCACATGCGTTAACGCCGCGTAGCAGTTCCCACGCTCTACCAGCTAGCTAATTTACGTGATCTCTCCAAATGATTATTTAACACGCGTCATCGCAGGAGGCAAGGAAATGACGAATGCCGCACAAATAGAGCGGGCGGATGAAGCTGCCGAAGCGACCACGACATCACGGAGGGCAGCTTCTGCAAGAGTTCTGAGTTTTTCGGTTCGCCTTAAAAGCGGTTCCAGAGGAACTGGTTGTAGACTTCGTGGTGGTATTGCACTTCCGGAGCCTTCACATAGGTACCGAGAAGACGAGGACAGCGATCCGCAGACATCTGTTTTAGATCGGCGTATCGAGTTTTGACGTCTTCGCCAAGCAGTTTGGTAGTCCATTCCGCCTTGCGGAAGTGGTCGAGAGCGTCGTAGATGTTGTCCGGCAAGAAACGGCTCGCCTCCCGAAGGTTATCGAGGTCGGAGATGTCACCGTCCAGTCCCGTACGGAATACCGATAGCAGCACCAGATAAGGATTCGCATCGGGACCGACCGAGCGGACTTCGACTCGTGCGCTGCGTTCATTGCCGATCGGAATACGGACCATTGAACCGCGATCCGTAGCCGACGCTTTTATTTGATTCGGTGCTTCAAAGTGCGGGTCCAGCCGGCGATACGCATTCACGCTCGCGTTGAGCAGGAGGCAGAGATCGTTGCCGTGAGTCAGAATGCGGTCTACGAAATTCCAGGCGAATTCGCTCAGCTTCTCGTCGCCTTTGGGGTCCCAGAACAGGTTGTCCCCATTGCGGCTCACGGAAACGTTGGTATGCATCCCGCTGCCATTTACGCCTACGACTGGTTTAGGGAGGAAGCTCGCCGTTAGACCCATCTTGGTTGCCACTTGGCGGCAGATCAATTTGTAAAGCTGAATCTGGTCGGCGGCGGCAACCACTTCGGCGTACCCATAATTGATCTCGAATTGAGAGGGGGCGACTTCCGGATGATCTTTCTCGTTCTGGAAGCCCATCGCGCGTTGCACTTCGGCGGCCGTGTCGATGAAGCGGCGCAACGGATCGCCCGGAAGCGAGTGATAGTAGCCTCCGGTGTTGACGTAGTCGAACCGCCCCGTTTCGTGGAACCGGCGTTCGGCATCCGGACCTTCAAAGAGAAAACCTTCGATTTCGTTAGCCGCGTTGAGTGTGTAGCCTTTGGTTTCGTTCAGCTTGTCTGCGAACGATTTCAGAACTCCGCGAACGTCGGCGCTATACGGGTCACCGTTCTTGTCGATCACGTCACCAAAGACAAGAACCTTACCCGTTCCGAAGACATCGGAAGGCGGCCAGTAGAAAGCGCTCCAGTCGATACCAAGGCGGAGATCGCTTTCGCGCTGGGCCGTGAAGCCGCGAATGGAAGACCCGTCGAACGTAAGGTTATCCCAGCTCTTAACCAGGAAGGTCTTATCGTAGTCGAGCATGTGCAGCCGCCCTTCCAGATCGCTGAAGAGCACGCTGACGGCTTTGATTCGCTTCTCATCAGTGAGATACTTCAGCCGCTCTTCCTGAATCTTGTGTGCAGGCGTCCGATTCCTACGCTGCTCCTTTGCGAGCAGATTGTCTTGTTCCAGTTCGGAATAGGTAAGGCTCAAACGGTCGTGTAGTTCGTTAAACATTCTCGAATGAAAGTTGAAGGCAAGGTCGGGAACCGACCAGCGAGAGCTGAAGCTACAACCGGGGAGCGTTAACAGCCCAATCGTTATTATCGGTGACCACGAACCGGGTTGTCATTCAATCTTTTTATCAGCCTTATCGAGATCGGAATCGAGGACGGGCAGTGCGGGAAACTCAGCTACTCCCGAACCGTCTTTCATCCCCAGAAGATGAACGCGAGCGATCCCGCCGCAATCGCGACTCCGTGCGGGAGGCGCAGCCCCTGCCTGCTGCGAACATCGAGGTTCCTGTTTGATTGGGCGGGAAGTCGAAAGTGGATCAGCTCACCCATCAAGGCATTTAAATTCAGTGCAGTTTCCCCCATGCGGCCTTTGGCGATCACGACCAGTAGGCCAATGATCCCGCCCGCGAGTGCGGTCGCAATGAAGATGGCGAACCAACTGCGCGGCCCGGCAATCGCGCCCACCGCCGCCATCAGCTTGACGTCACCGGCGCCCATGCCGCGCAGAAGATAAAGCGCCAAGTAAACGGCAGCCGCCAACAGCATCCCGAAGCTTGCGGCCTTCAGCCCCTCGAGACCGAACGCGTAAACGTTCAAAGCAAATCCGGCCGCCATTCCCATTACGTTCAACCAGTTCGGAATCCGGCGAGACCGAATGTCAAAAATTCCGGCGATCACCACCAGGCAGGCCAGTGCGGTCCGTGAAGCTTCGGTCACAAGCAAGCTGCCTGCTGATGCGCGAGGTCAAATTCCAGCACGTCTCCCATCTCGAGACCCGTTTCCGCAATGCAGCCCGCCCGTAGTTCGAGCACGGAGTTCGCGGCGAAACAAACGGCAACTCGCCACGGCATCAGACGTGGCACCAGCTTTCGTACTCGGCGGCACCTGTCCAGAAAAATCACGTCAATCGGTATGCGCATACCGAAGGTATGTATGGCTTCACAAGGCGCAATCCAAAGCCCGGCTCCCGGTTTCATCTCCCGGATACCCAGCAGCCCCTTCCTCCGGCTCCCAGGTGTCGTTGCGAGGCTTACCTGCCCGGCGATTCGGGTGCCGTAAATCCGACTCCGAACGACGTAATAGCCAGATGTTTGCTCCATGTCCGTCACCGCTCAAAAAGACGTGGACGCCGGAGCACGAAGTTCTCACCCGGGATGCGTCATCTCTTCCGGCTTGACATACTTATCGAACTCCTCCGCGGTCAGGAAACCGAGTTTCACCGCTGCCTCCTTCAGGCTTGAATGCTCAACGTGAGCCGTATGAGCAATCTTGGCCGACTTGTCATACCCGACCACCGGGCTCAACGCCGTCACCAGCATCAACGAATCCTCGAGGAATCGCTCGACACGCGGACGATTTACCTCAATGCCAACCGCGCAATGGTGAGTAAAGCTGCGACAGGAATCTGCCAGAAGCCGCACGGAATGCAGAAAATTGTGAATCATGACCGGCTTAAAGACATTCAGCTCAAAGTTGCCTTGCGACCCGGCGATGCCGATAGCCGTATCATTGCCCATCACCTGCACGGCGACCATTGTCATAGCCTCACATTGAGTCGGATTCACTTTGCCGGGCATGATGGAAGAACCGGGTTCATTCTCCGGCAACGTGAGTTCCCCGAGACCACACCGAGGACCTGACGCCAGCCACCTGATGTCGTTCGCGATCTTCATCAACGAGGTTGCTAGCGTCTTCAACGCACCGCTTGCAAAAACCAGCTCATCGTGAGCAGAAAGCGCCGCGAACTTGTTAGGATGCGACCGGAACGGCAGGTCCGTCAATTCGGAAATTTTCGCCGCTGCGCGCTGTGCAAATTCCGGCGGCGCGTTCAGTCCCGTGCCGACCGCCGTCCCACCGATCGCGAGATCGTAGAGTCCATCCAGAGCTGTCCGCAATCGCTCGATATCTCGATCCAGCAGAGCGACCCAGCCCGACATCTCCTGCCCCACGGTGATCGGAGTAGCGTCCTGCAGGTGAGTACGGCCAATCTTCACGACATCAGCAAACTCTTTCGCCTTCGCGTCCAGAGCATCTCGCAATTCGCGCACCGCCGGAAGCAGCTCGCGCTCAACCTGTTCGGCCGCGGCTATGTGCATGGCCGTGGGAAACGTGTCATTTGACGATTGCGACATGTTGACGTGATCGTTCGGATGGATAGGCTTTTTGCTGCCCATCACACCGCCCGCCAGCTGGATAGCCCTGTTCGAGATCACCTCGTTCGCATTCATGTTGGTCTGCGTTCCGCTTCCGGTCTGCCAGATTCGAAGCGGAAAATGATCATCCAGCTTTCCTGCAATCACCTCGTCGGCCGCCTGCAGAATCAACCGCGTTTTCTCATCATCCAGCTTGCCGAGATCGTGATTCACCAGCGCCGCGGCTTTCTTCAATACCCCGAAAGCGCGAATCAGCTCGGGCGGCATCTTGTCATTTCCGATGTCAAAGTGAATCAGCGAACGCTGGGTCTGCGCCCCCCAATAGCGGTCGGAGCAAACCTCAATGGTTCCCATGCTGTCCGATTCAACGCGTTTCGATTGGTCCATATGTTCCATTGTGTAACCTTCGCTTTACCTGGCCGCGCCACTAGTGCCATGCTGTTGAACATGCGAAAACTCGTCTGGGGCGCAATCGCCGCTCTCGCACTGCTTGCGCCGGTTTCGGCGGACGATGTCTACCACCAGCCCCCGGCGGACTTGCTGAAGGTCTTCCATGCTCCACCCACGCCTGACGCAGTTGTCAGCCCTAGTGGCGACCGCATGCTGCTGATCGAGCGCATCCTCTATCCCCCGGTCTCGGAGCTGGCGCAGCCGATGTTACGACTCGCCGGTCTGCGCATTAATCCCGCAAACAATGGACCCCACAACGCCATCCTGTATCGGTCGGTGATGCTAGAGCAGCTTGCCGGGGGCGAGCCCGCGCTGCTGCATCTGCCCGCGCGCGCCGAAATCACAAGCCCTGTGTGGAGTCCCGATGGAAAACACTTCGCGTTTGAAAATCTCACCTCCTCTGCCGTCGAGCTTTGGATCGGCGATGGTCTCTCCGGCAGCTTGCAAAAAGTTCAAGGCATACGCGTAAACGCCGCGCTTACGGCTATGAATCTCCCACCGCCGATTCAGTGGCTACCGGACAGCAGAACTCTGCTCGTCGAAACCGTACCCGAAGATCGTGGGCAGCCGCCGCAGGAGCCGGCTGTGCCGCCTGGCCCGCACACGCAGGAGAGCCTCGGTAAGGCAGGCCCGGCGCCCACTTATGAAGATCTGCTAAAGAACGCCTACGACGAGCAACTGTTCGACTTCTACGCCGCCTCCCAGTTCGTCTACGTCGACAGCATGACCGGCAAGGTGAGACCGTACGGCGCACCCGCCATCTTCACGACTGCCGAGGTCTCTCCCGATGGCAAGAACGTTCTCGTCGCAAGAGTTCACAAGCCTTATTCCTACTTCCAACCTGTCACCGCTTTCGCCAAAGAAGTCGAGGTTTGGGACGCATACGCGCACGTGGCCTACAAAGTTGCAAGCCTTCCCCTTGCGGACCGGGTCCCAATCGAAGGCGTTCCCACGGGGCCGCGCGACTATCACTGGGCTCCCACGGAGGCTGCTTCGGTTTACTGGGTGGAAGCCATGGACGGCGGCAACCCGAAAGAAACCGCCCCGCATCGCGACCGTGTCATGATCGCGCGTCTGCCGATCGGATCCCATCAGCCGCAAGAGCTGATGAAGGTTGAACAGCGCTTCAGGACCATCGAGTTCGGCGAGTCCGGAACACTCACGCTCATTTCCGATTACGAGCGGAAGAAGCGCTGGATCCGGACCTACGCCGTCAATCCGAAAGACCCCTCTGCACAGCCGAAACTCATCTGGGCGCGGAACATGCAAGACCACTATAAGGACCCCGGCACTCCTGTTTTGCGAATCCTTCCTAACGGCGAAACCGCCGTGCGTCAGTCGGAAGACGCTATCTTTCTCAAAGGCGTTGGAGCCACACCGGAAGGCGACCGCCCGTTTCTAGATCGCTTCGACCTGAAAACGACTAAAACTGACCATCTCTTCCGGAGCGACCCCGACCACTACGAAATTGTCGAGGCGGTCCTCGACCAAACAGGATCGCGATACCTGACCCGCCGCGAATCGCCCACCGAACCTCCGAATTTCTATGTGCACGAGAAAGGCGGAACGGCTACGGCGATCACACACTTCCCTGATCCCGCGCCGGAGCTACGCAAGCTCAGCAAGCAACTGGTCACTTACAAGCGTCCGGACGGCGTGCCTCTGTCCTTCACTCTGTATCTGCCGCCCGGGTACAAACCGGGAACCAGGCTTCCCACGGTGATTTGGGCATATCCGTACGAATACAACGACGCCGATACCGCCGGCCAGATCTCCGGCTCCACGAAGCGATTCACCACAGTCGTCGGCCCTTCCGAAATCTACTTTGCTCTGCACGGTTACGCCGTGCTTGACAATGCGTCGATGCCCGTCATCGGCGACCCGGATACGTTCAACAACACTTACCTCGAACAGATTGTCGCCGACGCGAAAGCCGCTATCGACAAAGCTGCGGAAATGGGCGTGACCGATCCCAACCGCGTCGGCGTCGGCGGTCACAGCTACGGCGCATTCATGACGGCCAATCTACTGGCGCATTCGAACCTCTTCAAAGCCGGCATCGCGCGAAGCGGCGCCTACAACCGCACTCTGACGCCCTTCGGATTTCAAACCGAGCGTCGGACACTCTGGGAAGCGCCGGACGTCTACTTGAAGATGTCGCCCTTCCTGTCTGCGGACAAGATCAAGGCCGCAATGCTGATGATCCATGGCGAGGCGGATGACAATACCGGAACTTTCCCCATCCAATCAGACCGCATGTACGCTGCGGTTCGTGGGAATGGCGGGGTCGTCCGTTTGGTGACGTTGCCTTACGAAGCGCATGGCTATCGCGGCGAGGAAACCATAGAACACGTTATCTATGAAATGATCACCTGGTTCGACAAATACGTGAAAGATGCCGAGAACTCCAAGCAATTGAATGCCTCTTCGCAACAATAAACTCAAGCGCGCGAGTCAGATCGTTCTTCTAGCGTTGCTCTCACTCCCCGCGCCGTCCGCTCCGCTTCGCGTCGCCATCATCGGTCTGGAGCACGGGCACGCATCCGGATTTCTCAACGGCGGCAGCGCCCTCGTTCCTGCGGGGGGTGCGCTTCATCGTCCTGACGTCGAAGTCGTCGGCATCGTCGAGCCGCGCCGCGAGTTGTTCGATAGCTATGCGAAGCGCCTGAACATCCCCACATCGCTCTATTTCGCGAGCTTGGGTGATCTGGTCGCCAAGGTTCACCCCGAAGCAGCGCTTGTCTTCACGTCCACGCTCGGCCATACCGCGGCCGTCGAAGAGTGCGCCCGGCATGGCATTCACGTCATGATGGAAAAACCTTTGGCCGTCAGTTACCGGGACGCGTTGGCCATGGCGGAAGCGGCAAAAACCAACCATGTGCACGTCCTGGTCGACTACGAAACCACCTGGTACGGCAGCAATAAGGCTGCCCACGATCTCTTAGCTGATCGCAACAACATCGGTGAGGTCCGGAAGGTTATCGTTCGCGACGGTCACCGCGGCCCCAAACTGATTAACGTGTCGCCCGAATTTTTCAGCTGGCTGACCGACCCGAAAGAGAACGGAGCAGGCGCGCTTTACGACTTCGGCTGTTACGGAGCCGATCTGATGACGTGGCTCATGGCCGGCGAAGTTCCGCAATCCGTCACGGCCGTCACGAAACAACTCCAACCGGATGTCTATCCGAAGGTCGATGATGAGACGGACATTCTCCTGACCTATAAGAACGCAATCGCCATCGTTCAGGGCTCGTGGAATTGGCCGTTCGATATCAAAGACATGGACGTATATGGACGCACAGGTTACGTCAAAACCATCAAGCGCGATCACATAGAAGTGCGGAGACCTGGCCAGGATGCGGGTCAAACCAGTGCGGCTAGCGCGCCGCCCGCACCCTACGACGATCCCCTGCACTACGTGGCTGCCGTGATCCGCGGCGAAATCCAGGACGACGGACTTCCGTCCTCGCTCGACACGAACCTGATAGTCAGCGAGATTCTCGATGCCGCGCGTCAGTCGGCCCAATCAGGCAAAACCGTACGCCTCCCTTTGCCTCACTGAACCGCCTGCCGCGCACAACTCTTACTGTGACGACGACGGCTGTTGCTGGCTCGAGGGCGGCACCAGGCCCTTGATCCTGAGATAAGTGACCATATTGCCGTAATGCTCCATGTTGTGGGCGACATTGAAGCT
>JAFAUR010000495.1 GCA_019243205.1 Acidobacteriaceae bacterium
CCACTGCGTCCCGCATCCAGGTCATCTCGGAAACGAGCGTGCCGATTTGTGGCGAGAACCCCGGGCGCGGTCCGAAGACGTTCTCGGCTGTATCCGTTGCGCTAACAGCATTGGAGGCTGCCAAGATCGAGGTCGCCGAAAACTGAAGGAATGTTCTACGGGTCCGTCCTACCCGATCCAGTTGATGCATGCTGAGATTCTATGGGAAGAAACGCATGACCAGGGATGCGGTTCTTTTCGCGCTCACGGTCGCGGCTGCCACGTTCTCCTGGTGGCCTGCGATGCCGGAACCGAGCTTGAACCTTTCAGGCTGGGTTTTCTTTGTTATTACGCCGTCTGCTGTCGCACTAGCGACGACTCTCTCGCCAAATCGCTGGTCGCAGCATGTGATCGCGTCTTCAATTGCACTGTATAGCGGATTGTGTATCGGCTATGTCTTCTTTCTCCTTCTGATGGCCTGGCAAGAGCAATCGTGCCCGTGTGGAATTACATCATCACGGCGGCCTCTTCCGCTGCCGCTGTCCTGGCGGCCCTTATGGGGCGGAAACTCGCGGCCGGAACTCCAGGTCCCCGCTGTACTATCTGGTGTGTCCTCGCATGCTTGGTTGCATTCGCGCCGGCAGCTCTGGCAATAACACCACCGCTGGTAGCCCGCCGGCTTGCACGGCACGATCGCCTGGCCGAGCAAAGATTCAGATCACTGCGGCAGGCGTTCGAACGTGCGAGAGTGCGGCACGCCGATGGAGCGAGCATCTGTGACGGTGTGGTGCTTTCGCGATACTATTCCGGCCCGCCCTTCAGTTCCGAAGATTGCTGGCGCATCACGGGAAATTACGTGAAGCAAGACGGATACAGTTTCATGATTTACTGCCACGGAAAGAATGCGTATGTCCTCGACGCACGACCGTTTCCAGGGAGTGGCGAAGGCACGCGGCACTTCTGCGCAGACGAGTTTGGGCAAAAATGCGGCGAACTCGGTTGGAAGACCCATCCGTATGTATGCCCGACCTGCGCCGAATAGAACCGACGATTAGAGGTTCTGCCTCGTGTAAGTCCAGCGCATATGCGCTGCAACTTCAACATGTCTCTCCCGCGGGGCGGATGTAAATCAGTATTCAGACTCGCTACTACGGCCGACTAACTTGCGGCATTCACACACTATTGTTTCCCTTGAGCTTCGGGATTCGCTGGTAAAAGGGGGCCACTCGAAAGGCCCCAGATCGTAGGATCCGGTTACTTCCTTTGCCCGCCCACTCGGGCAAAAAACTGTGATAGAGTGCCATCCAATCGATTTCCCAAGTGCCTGCGCCGGTTCCAAACAGGCGGCTGCCGGAAGGAGTAACCATGAACAAACTGTTTTTTACGCTTGCCGGGGTGATTCTTCTCGTCTTTCCAAGTGTGACCTCGGCTGATATTGTTTTCAATGGTGGCTTTGAAACCGGCGATTTCACGGGATGGATCCTCTCCGGCAATCCGATTCCGGGTAATGTCGATATGTCAGCCCCCCATTCAGGTATGTACGCGGCGAATCTCTCCGCCGCCGGTTCGCTGGGGTACATGGACCAGTTCCTTCCCACGAATGCCGGCGCCTTGTATAACCTGACCTTTTATTTAGAAAGCGACGGCGGGACTCCTAATGAGTTCTTGGCCCAAGTAGCCGGTACGACACTTTTCCAGGAATTAAACATCCCGGCTCAAAGCTACGCGTTGTATTCGTTTTTCTTTCAGGCCACGACGGCATCTACCGACCTCAAATTCGGTTTTAGAAACGATCCTGGATTCTTCCATCTAGATGACATCTCGGTAACAGCGGTTCCTGAACCTGCGCCTTTGCCGCTCGGGTGTTTTGTTCTTGCTATCGCCGTCCTCTCCCTGCGAGCGAGACGTTCGAGAAAGGACGTTCTATGAGTCCGAAATCAGCTTCAGCAGCCATTTGTCTCTGCGTTTGTCTGCAATGCGCAGCGGCGACCTCGCGCCAGGCAGGATCTTTGCAGCAGCGTCCCAATATCCTGTTCGTCATCATGGATGACGTCGGCATCGATCAGATGCGCAGCTTTGGGTACGGGGGCGTTACGGCGCCAAATACGCCGGTTCTCGATCTCGTGGCCCAACAGGGACTTCGGTTCCGAAACGTGTGGGCCATGCCCGAATGCTCGCCTAGCCGGGCGATTTTTTTCGAAGGGCGCTATCCGCTGCGCACAAACATTTTCACGGCCATCCTCACCACCGATCTAGCTAACTCCCAGGTTTCGCCGTTTGAAAGCACGACGCCCAAAATTCTCAAGACAGCGAATTACAAGAGTGCTCTGTTCGGCAAGTTTCATCTTGCCGGCCCAACCAACAATCCGTATGGCGAGGGTACACCGAACTCGCTTGGATTCGATTACTTCGATGGTTTCTTAGAAGGGGCGCCGCACCCGATCGATACCACTGGCGGTAACGTCAACCCTACTGGAGGCACGCCAACTTTCCCGACCGGCCCTTATACGTGCGGCTTCGTTCCATCGAAAGAAGACGACTCGGTGAACGGAAGCGATAAGGGGGCCTGCTACTTCGCGGACGCGCGGGGCTGCCAGATGCTGTCAGCTTCGTCCGCCGCCCCCGCACCCGGTCGGGCTTGTATGGAACAAGGCGGAATCTTCTGGCCCATGGAAATGGGAGGGACCTCATGTCAATCTGCTCCTCCCTCGCAACTCAATTTCAACCTGGCGAATGGGTATTACGTCTTCAACCTAGTGACGAATGACTTACAAGCGGGTACTGTTTACAAGCATCCGCTCACGGATCCCCGTGCCCGTATATATTCCCCCATCGAGACGACCGATGCGGCTGTTCAGTGGATCAATTCGCAACCCGGCGATCAACCATGGATGGCAACGGTTGCTTACGCATCGATTCACTCACCCTATCAACAGGCGCCGCAGTCGCTAACACCGAGTGAACCGGACCTGAGCGGAGTCATCTGCGGAGGCAGCACTGTAACGACTGGTGACTATCGAACACTCAGCAATCAGATGGTTGAGGCGATGGATACCGAAATCGGACGTCTGCTTGTCGAACTGGGAATCGCCTCACTTAAAGCGGATGGAAGCCTGCAATACGATCCGTCAGCTTCCAACACGATGGTTGTGGTTATCGGCGACAACGGCACGTATGCGCCGAGCGTGAAAGCTCCTTTCGATCCGACGCATGCTAAAGGCTTCGTGAATCAAACCGGTGTTTGGGTGCCCCTGATCGTCGCCGGACCGCTTGTGAATACGCCAAACCGCGATGTGGAGAGCATGATCAACATCGCGGACCTGTTTCAGTTTTGGGGAGAGGTCGCCGGGGTCGACGTCCGAAGCCAGGTGCCTCCGTCGCGGATTATCGATTCCGTGTCGATGCTTCCGTACCTGATGAACCCATCACAAGGGAGTCTTCGCAGCTACAACTTCACACAGACCGGCATCAACATCTCAGCAGACGGCCAGAGGCCAGGGCCATGTCTGATCACGATTCCGCAAAACGGGCCACCCCTAATCAACACGTGTGTGCAACTTTTCCCGCAACCGGCGCTTTGCATGACTGAAGGCGGCACATGGTACGGAAACCAATACCAGAACTGCTGCCAAGTTCAGCAAGCGCTGAGCCAAATGAATATCGACGTCCAGATACTCCCGCTGACACAAGCCGCTGTCCGAAACGATAATTACAAGTTGAGCCAGGTGACGAACGAGAACTGCAGCGGGTCCCCGGATACGGTAACGTTGCACCTGTTCCGGATCGACCAGACGCCTGTTACTCCTTTGATCGATTACGACGCATTGGATCTGATTACGAACCAGAGCAATCCCACATCCGGACTGACGCCGGAACAGGCAGCTAATTTCAACGACCTGCTCAATCGGTTGAACAATATCCTCAGCTCCTCTCCTGACTGTCCAGCTGACGGGAATAGCGACGGCATTGTGAACCAAGTCGACCTCGACAATTGGAACCTCTTTCATAAGAGCGGATCGAGTTGGTACGACTTCAATTTCGACGGCAAAACCGACACAACCGATCAGAACACAATTTTTTCTAATCTTGGCCGGACCTGCGCCCCTAAATAGCCGGCCACTGGTGACCGGCTATGTCGCTCGATGAAGCGCTGATTAACGAAAGCTTCCCGCGCTCGAACAAATACAATCCGGAATGGCTGGTCGCAGCAGCCAGTAGCGCCGCGAACCCGCTTTGGTTAACCGAGTGGTTGACTGCGGACATGCATCTGCGACCGGGGATGCGCGTGCTCGACTTAGGCTGCGGCCGGGCTGCGTCGTCCGTCTTTCTGCACCGTGAATTCGGCGTCGAGGTCTGGGCTGTCGATCTATGGTTCAGCGCGTCGGAAAACTTCCGCCGCATTGGGGATGCGGAGGTGGAACGGCAGGTATTTCCCATTCACGCGGATGCCCACGCGCTGCCTTTCGCTCCGGAGTTTTTCGATGCTATTGCGTCGATTGATTCCTTCCCGTACTTCGGGACTGACGACCTGTATCTCAGTTATCTGGCCCGGTTCCTCCGCCCCGGCGGATACTTGGGAATTGCCGGCGCCGGACTTACTCGCGAGTTTGAGGGCGCGATTCCAGAGCACCTTAGAAACTGGTGGACTCCGGACCTGTGTTGCCTTCACTCCGCGGATTGGTGGCGCCGGCAATGGGACCGGAGTGGAACCGTAGACCTGCAGTTCGCCGACAGCATGCAGGGCGGCTGGGCACTTTGGCTCGATTGGCTTAGCCTTGTTGCTCCCGAGAACCAGGTGGAGATTGACGCCATTGAGGCAGACCGGGGAGCAAATCTTACTTATGTCCGTGTGCTTGCACGCCGGAAAGAGAACATCAATCTCGACGATCCGCTAGTTTCGGTTCCCACGCAGTACACGAGGAAGAGATTATTGCGCGACGATGTCAGTGATACGAGACTGAAACTGGATGAAGCGCCATGGAGTGATTAGCGGCCGTGCCAGGGACAACCAGGCCATGAGAGATAGCCAGACCACGGTTCTGTCTGCCGTATCCAAGCGCGCTAGGATCGGAGGTCAAAGGGAAATGATGTCTCCAGATCACATGCCGGTCTGCCACCGTCCAGAGCGAATGCCCAGCTGCTTGAGGTGAAGAAATACAAATTTCCACTAATCGCAATCGCTGTGGTCTGAACGCCGTTCTCGTAGTCTCCAGTCTGAAATACCGAGGCAGACTCAGTCGACTGACATTGCTCGTATTGATTTGATGAAGCCGCTATATCGCCACGCTGCATACGTTCCTCCGTTGCTTGGCCAATGATCCCGAGTGGGTCCATCATTCGCAAGCAGCAGCGCCGAGGATGCCGCCAGCCTGCGATCCGTGCTGGGCGCATAGCCGCGCTGGTCTACACCAAATTCACGCCTTCACATGTCGACCAGGTGGATCCCCTGCGCTCTCAGTTAGTTAACACCGAAATTCACTCACCCCGAACGGCGCTTTCGCTGTAGTTTCTGGTACATCGTCGCGCCGAGTCCAACTGTCACCAGAAGCGGTTACAGCAGCATCAAAGCAAAAAGAAGAAACTCGTACAGTTGCTCCATCACGCGTGTATGCGCCTGCTGAGCTGAGAGTAACGGTGCGTAGCGTTTCGTCAAAGAAACTCGATCAGCGAATGCCTCAATCTTTCGAACCATCGATAAGTTCCATTCGGACAATCGTTCGATCTCACCCCCGTTGCAAAAGCGATGGGATAATTACTCGTTCACAAAAGGAATGTCACACTTCGAGGAGATTTGGGAACCCAAAAATCGCGCCCGAGTTTTGACAGTCAGCGGCGCGCTTGTGCTGGCGATTGCAGTAGTTGACTGGTTCACCAAGCCTTATTGGTCACTCGGATTTCTGTATCTCTTTCCGATTATGCTCGCGGCCGGATTCCTGCCACGCTGGCTGCTCGCGCTTTTCGCCGTCTTCTGCGCAATGCTCAGCGAAGCGTTCAGCGCCCTCGATCCCTCCGAGGCTCTCTTCCGCCTCGGTTTCATCTCCTTGGCGCTCGTCGGTTCCGGCCTGTTTGTGGCGGAACTCGTAAAAAACCGCAGGCTGAGCCTGGAAGCCCAGGAGCGCTTGCGTATTCTGGTTGAGACCAGTCCGGCCGCAATCGTAACCATCAACGAACGCGGTTTAATCGAACTCGCTAACGATGCGGCTATGAAGCTGATCGCACCGCGCGATAGCCGTTTGATTGGCGACCCGATTGCCGCGTTCCTACCTGAATTGCATCACGCTTTGCGCTGGGAAGAGGGCCCTC
Source organism: Acidobacteriaceae bacterium (assembly GCA_019243205.1). Lineage (GTDB taxonomy): Bacteria > Acidobacteriota > Terriglobia > Bryobacterales > Bryobacteraceae > Bog-105. Next base: position 6,283 of record JAFAUR010000495.1, read on the forward strand.
AGTTCAGGACCTTGATGCGATGCAGAGGTCATCGGGATACCGGGGAATCCTTCATGGCAGACGTCTGGTTCTCAACATACAAGGACGCCGGAACCCCGAAACTGGCTGCAATCATCGGCGAGATTACCGAAGAACTGTCTGCCGATACTCCGGATGATCAGAGCCGCGCTCTGTTGACCGACAGAGAGGCTGAAGTGCTTCGGCTGCTCGTGCAGGGTTTGACGAACAAAGAAATTGCCGCCCGTCTCGACGTCTCCGAGAGTACGGTGAAAAATGTATTACAACAGTTGTTCGCGAAAAGCCGAGTCCGCACTCGTAGTCAGTTGGTTCGTGTTGCGCTCGAAACGTATCGCGATCTGTTGTGAGGCTTAAATCCAACGATTAATCGACCGAGCCGCCGGTTTGGAAACAAGATAGCTGGCGCACTCGCGGTACGACTCCTTACCATCAAGGCTTGCGAATCCACACGCTCTGTGTACGACGTGTGTCGCGAGCAGTGCTGGTTTCTGCATTCCTCGTCGCGCAGAGTTTCGCTCAGCAACAGGCTCTCACCTGGCAGGAACTCAAAGCGAAGTTCGAAGCAGTAAATCCTACACTCAAAGCGGCACAGGACAACATCGCCGAATCGCACGCCGAGGAGATCACCGCCTACCTGCGCCCCAACCCGGACTTCACTCTCACGGCGGATGGCACTCAGCTTGCCCCCTACCAGGGAACCTGGCGACCCTTGGCAGGCACGTTTTACTCGCCGGGGTTCAGTTATCTGCATGAGAGGCGACACAAGCGCGAACTGCGTCTTCAAAGTGCTCAACAAACGACAGATGTAACTATTTCTCAGTACGCGGACCAGAAGCGAGGGATGATTTTTACGCTCCGCAACGCATTTGTGCAGACGCTGCAAGCGAAAGCGGTTTTACAAAATGCTAGGAACAACCTCGAGTATTGGGATCGCGAACTCTCGGTCAATAAGAGTCGATGGAAAAACGGCGATGAAGCGGAAGTAGATTACGATCGCCTGCTGCTGGAACGTGTTCAGTTCGAGTCCGATTACGAAACGGCACTAGTGAATCTGCGCACCGCCAAGATTTCACTTTTGCAGTTGCTGAACGACCGCACGCCAATCGAACAATTCGAGGTCACCGGCCCGTTCGAATATTCCGATGAACTCAAAACTCTGGAGGAGTTGCGGACGCTTGCGCTCGCGAATCGCCCGGACCTGAAGGCGGCGGTGGAATCTGTTGCGCTCGCAAAGACGAACTACGACCTTGCGGTTGCGAACGGTTCAACTGACCCGACATTCGGCGCCTGGTACACCCACAACGGTTCGTTCAACAATCCGAACGCGTACAACACCCTCGGTCTCAGCGTCAGCATTCCCCTCCGTATATTCGATCGCAATCAGGGAGAGAAAACGCGTACAAAAATCGATATCACGCGCAACGAACGCCTGCGGGATGCTGCCCAGGCACAGGTTTTCAACGACGTCGATTCCGCGTACGTTACGTTACAGAGCGCGCTGAATCTCTTGCGGCCTTACAGGAAGGACTATCTCTCACTTTCTACCGCCATCCGCGACAAGGTTGCTTTTGCCTATCAACGCGGCGGGGCTTCGCTGCTCGACTATCTGGACGCCGAGAAAGCCTTCCGAGACACGCGACTGGCGTACATCAACCTGGTCGGCTCATACCTGGTGGCGGCCGCTCAAATGAATATGGCTGTGGGCGAGGAGGTTTTCGAATGAAACGATCGTTTGTGGTCTGCTCACTTCTGGTCGGCGGTTTGTGTCTCCTTTTCCTCACCGGATGTGAAAAAAACGTTCAGGCGGAGCAGGAAAACGCGAAGAGTACTGGCCCGGCTCGCAGCAGCGTCGTTCCGGACGTCGACGCCGGTCACTTCAAGGTTGATAATGCCAATCTGTTCCACCTCGTCACCACCGGAGAATACGTTGCTTCTCCGGAACTAAACGTCACGGGCGTAGTGAACCCGGATGTCTCGCGGCAGGTCCCGGTGATCTCGCTCGCTTCTGGCCGCATTGTAGAGATCGATGCCCACCTCGGAGACCAAGTCAAGAAGGGCCAGCTGTTATTCAAAGTCCGGAGCACCGATGTGTCCGACGCCTTTTCGGATTACCGCAAGGCGGTAGTCAACGAGCAACTGACGAGAGTGCAACTCGATCGCGCGAAGGTCCTATTCGAGGACGGCGCGATTCCGAGGAGCGCGCTCGAAGTGGCTCAGAATGCTGAAGACAACGCCAAAGTAGACCTGGATACCACGGCCGAGCATCTCCGCGTGCTTGGTTCCGATCCCGATCATCCAACCGGCATCGTCAACGTATACGCGCCTGTTTCCGGCGTGGTCTCGGACCAGGAAATCACAAATGCCGCCGGTGTCCAGGCGCTATCCGCTCCCAACCCGTTCACCATCTCGGATATGTCACACGTCTGGGTGATCTGTGACGTGTATGAAAACGATCTGGCGCAGGTGCATCTCGGGGAATTTGCCGACATTCATCTTGCGGCGTATCCGGACAAGCTCTTCAGAGGCCGTATCGGCAATATCGGTCCGATTCTCGATCCCAACATTCGGACGGCAAAGGTCCGGCTCGAGCTCGACAACCCCGGTCTGATGCGGCTCGGGATGTTCGTCACCGCCAGCTTCCGCGGACCGCAGCGCGAACGTTACGCCAGCGTTCCGTCTTCGGCCATCCTCCATTTGCATGATCGCGAGTGGGTTTACACGCCCACGGGGAACGGCTTCTTCCGGCGACTCCAAGTTGTGAGCGGAAATATGCTGCCCGGCGGCATGCAGCAGATCATTCGCGGACTTTCGCCCGGCGTGCAGGTTGTCTCGAATGCGCTCGATCTTCAACACACGGTGAGCCAGTAGATGATCGGCAAACTGGTCGATTTCGCGCTGAAGAATCGCTTTCTTGTGCTGGCGGCAGCAGTGCTGCTGTTTGCCTGGGGCATTGTCTCCTTTCATCGCCTTCCCGTAGAAGCCTACCCCGATGTCGCGAACAATTATGTCGATGTCATCGCGCAATGGCCCGGGATCTCGGCGGAACAGATGGAACAGCAAGTCACGATCCCCATCGAAATCGTGATGAACGGAATTCCCGGGGTTGCGCATGTCCGCTCGTGGTCCCTTTTTGGGCTATCGACCGTCGAAATGGTCTTTGGCGAGGAGACGACGAACTTTGAAAATCGCGAAAGAGTTTTAGAGCGACTTTCGCAAGTGAATCTCCCCCAAGGTGTGACTCCGCAAATGGGCACTGACTGGAGCCCGGTCGGACAGATTTACTTCTACACGCTGCACAGCACCAACCCGGCCTACGACGTAATGGAGTTGAAGTCGCTCGAAGACTGGGTGGTCGAGAAGAATCTGAAGTCGGTCCCGGGTGTCCCCGACACGAATCCCTTTGGCGGCCCTACTCGCGAGTATCAGGTCCGCATCGATCCTGAAAAACTGATTGCGTACGGACTCAGCATCAGCCAGATAGAGCAGCAACTGAGTAATAACAACGCGAACGCCGGAGGCAGCTTCATCGAGGCCGGTCTGCAGCAGATCAACGTCCGCGAAGTGGGCCTGGTAAGGACCGTGCACGACATTGAAAACACGGTCATTACAACTAAGGGCGGGACCCCGTTGCGCATCAAAGATATCGCCGTTGTCGAGCAAGGGCCGAAAATCCGCTTAGGGCAGTTCGGTCGGGCAATTCGCCGTGAAGACGGCACGATCGTCGACAATGATGATGCTGTTTCGGGTATCGCGTTGCTGCAGAAGGGCGCTAATGCAGAGCCGGTACTCGAACACATCCACCAGAAGGTTGAGGAGCTGAATGACCACATCCTGCCCACTGGTGTAAAGATCGTCCCGTTCATCGATCGAAGTGACTTGCTGCACTTCACAACGCACACGGTGCTGCGCAACCTGAGCGAAGGCATCGTGCTCGTTGTGATTATCCTGTTCCTGTTTCTCGGCAATGTGCGCGGCGCCTTGATCGTGGCGCTGACGATTCCGTTCTCTTTACTATTCGCCGCCATTTGTCTTGATCTGCGAAACATTCCGGCAAACCTCCTTTCGCTCGGTGCCCTCGATTTCGGCATGGTGGTCGACGGCACCGTAGTGATGGTTGAGAATATCGTTCGTCACCTCGGGCGACGTGGGCAGGATGACAGAACCGTTCAGCAGAAAATCTTCGATGCCGCGCACGAGGTGCAGCGGCCGGTATTTTACGCCATCGCCATCATCATCACGGCCTATCTGCCCATCTTCACTCTGCAAAGCGTAGAGGGCCGCCTGTTCAAACCCATGGCGTGGACGGTTGCATTCGCGCTCCTGGGCGCGCTGCTGTTTTCTATTCTGGTCGCCCCCGTGCTATCCAGCCTCTTCTTCCCGCGTGGCACGCGCGAATGGCACAACCCGGGAATGGCTTGGCTTACGGCTCGGTATCGTGCAGCTTTACGATTCGCGATCCGCATGCGCTTCGTCACCGTTGGCGTAGGACTCGCCAGTCTGTGTGCGGCCATCTACCTGACCGTCAGCGGAGACATCGGCTCCGAATTCCTCCCACATCTGGACGAAGGCGCGCTTTGGGTGCGCGGTACGCTGGCCCAAAGCGCGGGACCTTCTGAAGGAATCCGTGTTGCAAACCAGGCCCGAATACTCCTGTGTTCCTTCCCCGAAGCTACCGAGTGCACCAGTCAAACCGGCCGCCCCGATGACGGCACTGACCATACCGGCTTCTTTAATATCGAATACTTCGTCGGACTGAAGCCTAAGGAACAGTGGCGTCCGGCGTTTCATCAGAACAAAGACGAACTGATTGCCGCGGTGAGCAGCGAGTTAAACAAGATGCCAGGCGTCGTATGGGGATTCTCCCAACCCATCGAAGACAACATGGAGGAGGCGGTCAGCGGAGTGAAGGGGCAACTCGCCACCAAAGTGTACGGCGATGACTTGCATCTGCTGGAGGACAAGGCCGATGAGGTTGCTGCCGTAATGAACCGGATTCCCGGCGTCGCCGATCTTGGCGTATTGCAGGTCACCGGCCAGCCCGATCTGAATTTCGCCGTCGATCGTAAGAGCGCCGCGCGTTATCAAATCAATGTCGCTGACGTCCAGGATGCGATTCAAACCGCTGTGGGCGGAAATGCGCTGACTCAGGTTCTCCAAGGCGAAGCGCGCTACGATCTCGTCGCGCGATATCTCCGTCCCTACCGCGATACGCGCGAAGCAATTAGGAGTATCCGCTTGCTGTCGCCCACGGGCGAGCGGGTCTCGCTTGCTCAGCTCTGCAGAGTCCAGGAAGCCGACGAAGGCTCTGAAATTTATCGCGAGGGCAATCAGCGATATGTCGCCATCAAGTACAGCGTCCGGGATCGCGCACTCGGTGAGACGGTTCGCGAAGCCATTCAGAAGGTAAGCGCCCACGTGAAACTCCCACGTGGATATCGCATCAACTGGGAGGGCGAATACCAGAACGAAGTGCGTGCCGAAGCGCGCCTGCTTCTCATCGTGCCACTGACCGTGCTGCTGATCTTCATCATTCTCTATGCCATGTTCCGGTCGTTCAAGTGGGCGCTCCTGATCCTCGTGAACGTCATGCTCGCGCGGATCGGCGGCTTGCTTGCGTTGATGGTTACGCATACCAAC